>DASCML010000139.1:0-13597 GCA_036010925.1 Dehalococcoidia bacterium
CGGTAGTCGGCCGCGCCTCCCATCGCCAGCACTTTGGTGATCGCCGCCGTCAGCGTCGTCTTACCGTGATCGACGTGTCCGATTGTCCCAACGTTTACGTGCGGCTTCGTCCGCTCGAATTTCTCCTTCGCCATCTCTGATTCGTCTGTCTCCTAACGGGGTGGGAGTTGTCCCGGTCCATGGATGCTCTTCCATCTTCCGGGTGAGCTGGAGCCCTCATCCGGGCTCGAACCGGAGACCTCGTTCTTACCAAGAACGCGCTCTACCTTCTGAGCTATGAGGGCCCTTTTGACGGGTTACCTTTCCGGTCCAGAGCGAACGGCGCTATTGGACCAAATTGGTGCTGGTGGAGGGAGGAGGATTCGAACCTCCGTACCGCTATGCGGGACAGATTTACAGTCTGTTGCCTTTAACCACTCGGCCATCCCTCCGCGGCGGCCGCTCTCGACCGTACGCTGGAGCCCGAGAGGGGAATCGAACCCCTAACCTACCGATTACAAATCGGTTGCGCTACCGTTGCGCTACCCGGGCAAAGCCCTGACCTGAGCAAGGGCACACAAAAACGATCCGCCGGAGCGGATCCCCCATAGTATGCGCCCGAGGTCTCTCAGTAGCAAGGAACGGCGCCAAACGTTTGGCAGTACTTCGATCCGGAGCCAGCCCGGATGCTGAAACAACACTCGCGAGACCTCCTGGGTGGGCTTTCCGGGTAGCAGGTAGGCTTTGTAAGTGGCCGCTGAAGTTTCGGATCTGGAAGAACTAGAAGTAGCGGTTCTGGGCGTGCTCTCTTTGGGTCTCCCGCCATCGCGGGCGGCGGGCGACGAAACGTTCCGTGTCGACCACTGCGTGGCGGTCGTGGAGGGTCTCAGGCGGAACGGATCGGCGACCAGCCACCTGGTTGATGGTGGCCCCGCTATAGCAAGCACATTTGCCGAGTCGCTGGCGGGTGCGATGGCGTCTCTTGAAGTGAAAGGACTGGTCGTCGCTCAACCTCATGGCCTCCCCGCCGCCCCGGGCGAATTCGATACCGGCCTCGAGATTGATGTCGTTAATCCCGACACTCATCCTGCCGTCTTAGATCGGCGGTTGGCCCAACAGTGTCTTGATCGACTGCTCGGCCTGAAGGACGTTTATCCGTTTCTGATGCAACAGTACGCGCGTGCGGGCGAATTCTGGCGCAGTGCAAGGGCCTCGGGATACGGCGAATAGACTTAGTGGGAGGCCTTGGCCTCGTCGGACTCATCGTCAGGCAGGGTGCTACTTCGCTCAATCGAAATCGGGGCTGTCCATGACGGATTCTTGGGGAAGCCACCAACACCACGCTTGAAGAGGAAAAAGACCCCGAAGACTACGGCGAATACGGCGACGCCGAGGATCGTCCAGAGCGCGGGTTCGAGGACGTCGTCGGTCGTGACCCCACCCGAAGGCTCCTCGTCTACATGATCAGCGTCGTCGTCGAAACCGGGCCAGTGGTGATCCGCTGACAGGAGACCATCCGACGTAGCGGCGGCACGTTCTGTGAACGGACGATCGCCAAAGTGGCCCGCTGCGAAAAACAGGGATGCGACCAAGACGCACATACCGATGGCCACTCGCATTGCGATCAGAAGTCTATGGACCGACTTGGGGCGGTCAAGTACGGGGTGTTTCGCTGCTGTTGCGATCGCTGGTTAAACTCATGTTGCAATGGCAAGTTGGGTAATCGAAGGAGTCCTGGCCGCAAGTCCTAGGCCCGGCTACGCGCCGGGTGCCGAAATGACTGTTTCCGCGGACAAGGTTCGGGACTGGGCCACCTGCGTACGGGACCTCGGGGTTGTCTCGATCATTTGCCTTCTCCACAAAGACCAGCTCCCACTTTATGAGAAGGATCTTCCACGCGGCCTTCTCGACTTTTATCGCCGCGAAGGCTTTGAGGTAGCGCATATTCCGACGTTCGACGGACAAACCGAGCCGTTCACCAGCGAGCAGTACGAACGTGTCTGGCGGGAGTTCGTCGGCCTGCCCAAGCCAGTGCTCGTTCACTGCAGTGCCGGCATGGATCGTACCGGCCGGGTCATTCGCCATATTCAGGAGCGACTAAGGGAGCAACCTCATCTGCTCTCAATTCGGTAACAATTGCCATTCCTGCTGACGCGCGAATAACAGATCGTGCATCTCCCAAAAGCTGCCCTGTCGGCCGGCGCAGATTGCAGCGGCACTGGCATTGCCTGCGTTGGGATGTATCTGGATGATAGGAAAGTGTAGGAAAGCAAGCGCTACGTCTTCTCCCAAGCTGGGCCTGAACAACTGAAGCACTTCATCTGCCCAGCGTCGGCAGAACGGACACTGAAAATCGCTGAACTCGGCGATCACAACTTTTGCTCGGCGACTGCCCTCGAACTCCGCGTCGGAGGTATCTGGCGGTTCTGAAACGATCTCGAATCGCGGCGGCTCTGTTGCTGCGAGCGCCTGGATCGACTCAGAGTAGCTCTCGACGGATTGTGGCTGATCCGACAGCTCGCGCTCGATGACCTCCGCAAAGATGGTCGCTGGTTGAGCGCCAACGATTCGTTTGTTGTTTACGAAGAAGGTCGGGGTGCCAGAGACGCCAAGGGCGCTCCCGCGTTGAATGTGCGCGTTGATTTGCAATGAGAGGGTGCTATCGAACAGGCACTGCTGGAACGCCTCTTGGTCGAGCCCCACCTCCTGGGCATAGGAGAGGAAGGCCGCGAGCAGGTTGGCCGGTGCGGCCGGGCCCGAGTCGCTAGTGGTCGATGGAGTGGCTCCCCCCCCGGGGACCTCCGACTGGTTGGGATTTGTCGGGATGATGACCTCTTCGGAACCGTCGTCGCGTATCAGGATGGCACCGGCGATGAGCGTCGCGCCGATCAGGATCGCGATCGGTGTAAAGATCCAGAGCCACGAAGGGATTCGCCTCTGGGGGTTTGCATGGAGCGGCTGGTCCTCGGGCGGAATAGAAGGCTGGGGTTCACCATCAGTCATTACAGGCATCGTAGTCGCAGCGTGGCGACCAGGGGATTTGCCAACTCGCGATGTTTACTCTTCCCCTCCGCCACTCTGGCTTCTTAGGACTGCGAGAGTCAGTTCCTCGACGGTGTCCAGGTCCCGATTCTCGCTGAGAACTTCGGTAACCCACCGCTTGGCCTCCGGTCGCGAAAATCCTAGTGCAAGGATGGTTTCGAGCGTATCTTTTTCAAGGCGTCCCCGTCGCACATCCTCCTGCCGTACGGGACTTTCGATGGCACCGTCCTGTAGCGCCGCCTCCGCAGTGACCCGACCCCGGAGGGTGGCGATGATCTTTTCTGCACCCCTCACCCCAACTCCAGGAAGTCGGGTGAGGGTGGCCCGATCTTCCTGCTCTATCGCGCGAGCGATCGTGCTCACCGAAATGGTCATCGCGCGAACCGCCTTGGTGGGGCCGATGCCCTCGACCATCGTGAACTTGCGGAAGAACTCTCGCTCAGCCCTCCGAAGGAAGCCGACCAGAACCGGAACCGGTTGGTTTGTCGTGGCGCTGTAGTGGATATGAAGCCCGGCCGGCGCTGGCTGTTCTGGGGCCGACGCGAGCTCCTCCAACTCCGGCCACAGAAAGAGTGGTACGAGGATCTCGTAGCGTACGCCCCCCACATCGAGTTCGATTGAGGGGCCCGAAGAATCCAGCCTGGCGATCGTTCCCTGGAGATGCGTGATCACAGGTTCACGACGCCGGGCGATGACGGAAGCAGCATGGGGCGGTAGGTCATTTGGCCGTAATTGTAGCCTTCATCTGAGGGTGGAAGTCGCAGGTGAGCTGGTACGGCCCGGGCCCGGGCGGGGTCCATATCATCACATCGTCCCGGCCCATGTTGCCGGTTACGTTGCGTCCGTTGATCGTCACAGTGTGGAGCGCTGTTTCGCTATTGCGGAAGTAGATCGGTTCATCCGTGGACACAGTTAGCTCGTTGGGGATGAACTTTAGGTCGTCCTGGTCGATGAGCGATGCTCCGTCTGGAACAGTCTCGTCTTCGACGGTCGTCGCATCTTCAATTCCGCTCGCGTCAGGCTTCTCATCATTATCTCCGCAGGCGACAAGCCCGACTGCGGCGACTGCAATAATTACCAGGAGTGCCAGCAGCGTTGCCCGAACAATCATCCTCGACTTCCTCCGGCGCATGGCTATTTCTCTGATTGTCCCACGGAACTCCGGACACGATAGGCGCCGGGGCAGAACGGGAGTTAAGAGGTCTTGGACAAAGCCCAGAAGGACCCCCGCGCTGGCGGGGGTCCTTCTGGCGGCGCCGCTGGTGGTGGGGAATGGGGTGGTCGGCGCCAGTTTTGCACGCGCGGAGGGGTCCGCGTCGTTGCTTAATTATTCCAATGAGTCCTCCCCGTAGTTCTTCCACCACATCCATATGGCCGCAACGATCGCCGCGCCGATTGCGGGACCGACGATGTAGATCCAGAAGTCTCCCCATTCGTTGTTGACCAGGGCCGGTCCGAAGGAACGAGCGGGATTTACGGAAGCCCCGGTCAGCGGCACGGCTACAAGGTGGATCACGGCGACCGCGAGGCCGATTGCGATCGGCGCGCCAACATCCCAGCCCTTCTTGCTTACGGCCGTGTTGAAGATCACGATCACGAGGAACGCTGTCAGGATGATTTCTAGGAGCAGGCCTTCACCGCTCGCAACATCTTCCGACAGTGAATGGACGCCGACATTCTCATCGATGGCGTTCGGTAGGTAGAAGATGACGAGCAACGCTCCGACCGCCGCACCGACGAGTTGGCCGACGATGTAGAGCGTGCCGAGTACCGGTTTGATGTTGTTGGTGATAATCATCGCGAGGGTTACGGCCGGGTTGATGTGACCGCCGCTGATGCCGGCCGTCCAAGCGACAGCCGTCAGGATGCCGATGCCATGCGCGAGCGAGATGACTAGCAGCGTCGGAACCGGGTCATTGGCATTGCCGACCATCGCAACGGACCCGGTTCCGACGATCACGAAGAACATCGTTCCGAGCAGTTCCGCGAGTATGGCTCGTTGGTCGTTCCGAGACAGTGTATCCATGAGGACGAATCACCTCAGGCCAAATACGTGCGCGGTGGGATGAAGATAGAAATAAATGATAACGGTGTCAAGCCTTTGATCGTTTAACGGCTGAGGAAGCCTTGAATCCGCGCACGCAAGGAGGACGCGTAAGGCGCCATTACGATGGGAACACGATGGGATTGTGGTCTGCCGGGTCGGTTAACCGGACCTGATGTCGTCGATACGGAGCAACAATTCGCCGTTGGGCGCTTTCACTACAACCTCGTCGCCCGCTGAGCGTCCGATCAATTCACGGCCGACAGGAGACTCGATCGAAATCTTGCCGTCACGCGCGTTGGCTTCGCGAGCGCCCACCAGCCGATAGGTAAACTGCTGGCCGCTTTCAACGCGCGTGACCGTCACCTCAGAGCCGACGCCGGCACGGTCGGTGTCGGAACCATCGGCGATCTGAGATCGACGCAAATCAGCTGCGATCTGCTTTCGGCGTGACTCATTCTGGGCTAAGGCCTCGCGAGCAGCATCGAGGGGGGCGTTCTCACGGAAGTCCTTGTCTTCGCGAGCAAGGGCGATCGCCTCGACGAGCTTAGGCACTTCCTGCTCGAGCCCGTCGAGCTCCTGGCGCATCGCTTTGTAACCGGTGGCTGTGACTTGCAGGCGCTCATCATCTGAGCGGGCCGCCACCTTTCCCTGGAAACGGACGCCGGATCGCTTCACCCGGATAACTGTGCCGAAGTTCCGCTCCGTGTGGTTGCGGCGCTTCAGGTATTGGAACCATGACTTGAGTGCGATTACGCGTGCTTCAGCTAGTGGATCGTTGGCTTTGATCATCGACTCCGCATACCACTCGACGCGTGGGCTGGTGATAGTGGATGTGAGCTGGTCACGGCCAACCGTCTGGACATAGTGCCGTACGTAACGTTCGTGGGTAGCCCTCTGTTCCGATTTGAGGTTCTGGAGAAACTCGTCGAAAACCGTTCCGAGGGTTGCCGGTTGTGGGGCTAGGTCGTTCATACTTCACCACTATAGTGTGCCTTTGACGTGAGCGACTCAATAGGTCCGAAGTACGAGTGGGATAAACTCACGTCTTTCTTTCGTGAGTTCCCCCGATCTGATCGATGGCTACCAGCACTGAAGAGGCACGCGGGGCTTGTTGAGGAATGGCGGGGCAAGGTCGGTCTAACGTCGGTTCCGCTGGAACTGGTTGTGTCACGGCACTACGGTGAATCGCTCGAGGCGTGGCGGCTCTGTGGCGCTCCAGGTGGGGGTGTTGTGGTGGACGTCGGCGCCGGCGCCGGGTTCCCCGGCCTGGTCGCGGCTGCGGTTTCTCCAGATACCCAGGTTCATCTTGTCGAGTCCAACCGAAGACGTGTGGCGTTTCTCGAGCTGGCCGCGCGAGAAATGGGGCTGGGCAACGTCGATGTCTATGCCTTGAGAGCGGAGGAGGCGGGTCGGGGGCCGCTGAGAGAAACGGCTCAACTGGTCCTCGCACGAGCTGTTGCGCCCCTCCGGACCCTCCTCGAATATGCTGGCCCGCTGTGCCGCCCCGGGGGCTTGCTCGGTTTCCCGAAGGGCACGTCGGCTGAAATTGAGATCCGCGAAGCTGCGAATGCATGTTCGGAGCTCGGAATCGAATTCGTCGAGCGCAAGAAGATGCGGACTGAAGTTAGCTGGACGCCTTGGGTGGTCATCTTCCGCAAGTCGGGCTCAACTCCGGATGGATATCCGCGTCGTTCGGGTGTTCCCGGGGCCCGTCCACTTTGACCTGAGGATCTTCTCCGTGTCGGGATTTGATTGATATAGTGCGGGGGAGGGCCGGTGGGGATCAGACGAAAGTCTGAATGCTCAAAGCCGGACACGGAGGTGTGGTTCTATGGACCCGAACGTGGTAATCGAGCGGCTCAAACGCCTAGCCAAGCTCGACTCGGCCGTTTTCGACGAGGTGAGGGACGATCCGCAGGAGCTTGTCCCATCCCTGATTGTCGCTGCCGTGAGCTGCATACTCGCCGGCGTTGGCGCATTCCTCTGGTGGAAAGTCATGTGGGACTTTTCCGATCCGGACAGCCTGGTTGTAAACACCATCGTGCTCGGCTCGGTGTTCCTGTTTGTTGCCCTGTACGTTGGCGCTGTGGTGGCCTGGGTCGCCATGGCCCAGATCTACAAAGTCGAGGCCGACCTCCAGGTTGTTCTCCGGACCGTAGGATACGGAGCCGCCCCGCTTGCGCTGTCAATTTTCATGTTCATCCCCGTCGTTTGGCCGGTTTTCAGCCTCGTCCCGCTGGGGTTGCTGTTCGTGATGATGATCTATGCGCTCCAGTCGTCTACCAACGCTGATTCCCGCCAGGTGGTGCTTTCCACTGCGATCGGCTACGCGGCTTTTGTGGCTGTTGCCGGCATCGTTGCGACGCAGTTCGCTGACCCTGGCGACGCTCCAATAGGGGCGGGCCAATTCGCGGTGCTGTTCGAATACTGATTCTTCACGGGCTTTCGAAGCCCCAGCCTCGGTTGTGTTAAGAGACGGCGCGCTGGTGTTCTAACTGGCGGGCCGTCTCTTCGCGATTGGGCCTCCGGGGCTATCGCGGTCGGTCCGAGTTGAACTCAACCGTCGCAAATCCGCGCACAGTTGTCTGTCCCGACTCGTTTGTGACGGTCAACTCGATGTCGGCCTGTTCGATGGAGTCCGAGTCGCGATGTGAAACTACTCGGCCCGTGACGGTGAGCGGCCTGCCAACTACGTCGGGACGCCGGTTCGCCGCCCGAACTCCGCGGACCCAACCATCCCCTTCAAGCCACTGTTCCACCACCTGGGAAAGGAGGCCCAGCTTCACAGGACCCGGCACGATGGTCCCTGGCATCCCCTGTGCTCGCGCGGCATCAACGTCGTAGAAGAGGGAGGGGAACGACCAGCTAAGGCCGCAGTAACGAATTACCATTTCCGCGTTCGGCAGGACCTCTACCAGAGGGAGCTCGTCGCCCTCGGACGCTGCTCGGAGTGGCCCCATCACCGTGTGCCCTCCGCGGTCCTTCCGTCGTAGTGCATCATCGTCCGCACAGACTTGGCCACGACACGTCCCCGAGAATCCGACAGCCTGAATTCGGTTCGCACTGTGATGGCGTAACCGAACCTGCCCCCGAAGCGTTCCGAAATGTCTGCCAGTACGGTTTCCCCGGTGAGGCTCTCGCCGACGACCAGAGGACGCTCGAAATCCCATTCATCGCCGACCATTAGCGTGTCTGGCATCAGCTGAGGGATTGCCACCCCGTCGACTTCAGACTCGAGAGCGACGATGGCGCACGCGGGTGCCTCATCTCCCTCTTGAAGGCTTCTTTCTCGGTGCCTACGAAAGACTTCCATGGCTCGTTCGGCACCCCGACGTGTGAGCGTTACTTTAGAGCTGGGAGATTTGGTACCGATGAGAGCTCGAACTTCGTCGGTGATCAGGGGCTTTTGTTCCATACTGAGAGAATCTACGAGACAGTGCGGTTTCTCTCAACGAGCGGATGCTCTGATACGCTGGTTCGATGGTTTACCTCGACCATGCAGCCACCACGGCGCTCAACCCTAGCGCTCGGGAAGCGATGTTGCCCTTTCTCGTAGGTGAGTTTGGCAATCCGAGTGGTCTATACCGTGCCGGGCAGGTGGCCCAGAAAGCCGTGGACCAGGCGCGCGGAACCGTTGCCCGTCTTCTCGGGGCGAGGGAATCGGAGATTATCTTCACAAGCGGGGGAACGGAGAGCATCAATTCCGCTCTGCTTGGAATCGCCCACGCAATGCGCCGCGCTGGCGCTGGTTACCACGTGATAACGACCGCGATTGAGCATCATGCAGGCCTGCATGCAGCGCAGCATCTCGAGGAGCTGGGCTTCGATGTCACTCTCCTTGGCTGTGACTCCAGGGGGCGGGTTTCGGTTGGAGAATTCGAGGCTGCCCTCCGTTCTGAGACCGTGCTTGCTAGCGTCATGCTCGCCAACAACGAAGTTGGAACGATTCAGCCGATTGAAGAGATCTCTCAGGTCGTGCGAGATTTCGTGAAATTGCGTCAGCACAGGGTCCTGCTGCATACGGATGCCGTGCAGGCTCCCGGATGGCGGCCTCTCGCACCCGTGGTCGAAGGAGTCGACGCGATGAGTCTGTCATCACATAAGTTTGGCGGCCCTAAAGGGTCCGGCATTCTCTTTTTGAAGAGGGGAACGCCGTTTCTCCCATTGCTCCACGGCGGCGGCCAGGAGATGCAAAAGAGAGCGGGCACGGAAAATGTTGCCGGAATCGTTGGTACGAGCGTGGCTCTGGAAATTGCGTCGCTGGGACACCGTGAGCGAATCCGGCGCGTTGCTGCCCTTCGCGAGCAGTTGGTGAGCGGAATCCTGGAGCTGGTGCCTGATGCATTGGTTAATGGGAGCAAGACAGACTGTCTGCCCAACAATCTCAATATTTCGTTCGAAGGGATCGAAAGCGACGCCATGGTCGCTGCTCTCGACCGCCGCGACATAGCGGTTAGCTCGGGAAGCGCCTGTTCAAATTCGATGTGGGAACCGTCCCATGTCCTGGTTGCGATGGGAGTACCCATTCGGAGGGCGGTTGCCAGCTTGAGGTTCAGCCTCGGTGAGGACAACACGGTGGATGACGTCAAATCGGTTCTCGCCGCGCTTCCGGAGGAGTTGGCCACGCTCCGAGGAGCCTCCTTGGGTAGCACGTCCGACTAGCGTACGGAATTCTGGCACACGGCCTCGGGCCGGACGTTACTTCTTCAGCGCTGTATGCTGCCTCGGGCTGCCATACGGCGGTGTCTACGCTGGAAAAACTGCTTGTGTGCGGGGGAATGACATGGCCGTCCTGGTTGATGAAAACACTCGTCTGGTGGTCCAGGGAATCGGTACCGAGGGAGCGAATCACATGCGCCGCTCCATCGCCTATGGGACTTCGGTAGTCGCCGCAATCCACCCGAGGCGGGGGGGAGAAGAGCAGGACGGGGTCCCGGTGTTCACGACCGTGGACATGGCGGTCAGAGAAACTGGCGCTAATGTCAGCATCATCTTCGTCCCCGCCGCTGGTGCCAAGGACGCGATACTCGAGGCGGCCGCTAAAGAAATTCCACTGATCGTTTGCATCACTGAAGGTATCCCCACCACTGACATGGTGGAGGTCAAGGCCGCCCTGGCAAGTTCGCCAAGCCGGTTGATAGGCCCCAACTGTCCCGGCGTGATAACACCGCGGACGACCACGAGAGTTGGCATCATGCCGGGTGACGTTTTCCTCCCTGGCAACGTGGGCGTCGTAAGTCGCTCGGGCACGCTTGTATACGAAGTCGTCGCTCAGTTGACCAATCTCGGGATCGGACAGAGCACCTGTATTGGCGTAGGCGGCGACCCGATCATCGGGA
Source organism: Dehalococcoidia bacterium (assembly GCA_036010925.1). Lineage (GTDB taxonomy): Bacteria > Chloroflexota > Dehalococcoidia > Tepidiformales > Tepidiformaceae > DASCML01. Next base: position 10,408 of record DASCML010000139.1, read on the forward strand.
CGCGGCAGGTGGAGGCGTTAAGGCTTCTGAACGATGACCCCGAGACCAGTGCAATCGTGATGGTCGGCGAGATAGGCGGAAGCGCCGAGCAGGAAGCGGCCCAGTTCATCAAGAAGCAGGTTCGCAAGCCCGTCGTGGCATTCATCGCCGGTGCCACTGCCCCACCGGGGCGGCGAATGGGCCACGCTGGTGCCATCATCAGCGGCGAGGATGGCAAGGCTGAGAATAAGAAAGCTGCGCTCCGTGATGCCGGTGCTCGCGTTTCCGATTCGCCGGCCAAGATAGGTCAAACCATGAAGGAGGCTCTTACGGGGTCCTAGCTAGGTCTAGGCTTCGAGGGCTTTCGCCACCTCTTCTTCATTCACGTTTGGACCCACTACTGATGCGTGGATCGGCCCCTCCGAAAGTATTCGATTCGCGATGGCGAGCACGTCGTCTGGAGTTACCGCCTCGATTCCGGCAACGACATCTTCCAGCGGCTCGATTTCCCCCCTCGTTAGCAGGTGTTCCCCGTGTCGCTGCCCGAGGGAGTAGGCGGTTTCCAGTGAGAGGCGGAGACGACCAATGGCGTGGTCCTTGGACCTTCTGAGCTCGTCATCCTCTATCGGTTGTGAAGCAAGCTTGCGAAGCTCGTCGAGGGAAACCTTGATCGTTTCGGTCAGTTTCTCTCGTTCGACGCCCGCGGAGATGGTGAATGAGCCCGTGTCGGCAAGGTGCCCGTAGCCGGAGCCAACGGAATAGGCCAGTCCTCGCCGCTCCCTCACCTCCTTGAAAAGGCGAGAGGACATGCCGGCACCCAGGATGTCGTTCATAAGCCTGAGCGCGAATCGTCCATCGTCGCCTCGACCGAAGATAGGGGTCCCGAGAAAGAGCGTGCACTGGTCAATGTCGCGGCTTTCGAATGCCACTTTCGGGCCCCGAGTCTCTCCTGCGTAGGGAAGAGTGGAAGGAATTGAGCCGTCCGTGATGGATTCAAACAAGGGGGCTGCGAGGTCGTAAACCTGCTCCGGCGTCGTATTGCCGGCGACAGAAAGCACCATGTTCGAGGCCTGGTACCAGGTGTCGATGTGATCAATGAAATCGGATCGCTTCATCGTGTCCACGAGTTCCACCGAGCCGCCGACGTCCCAGCCGCAAGGCTGTTCGCCGTAGATCGCGGTGCCAATCAAACGGCTCGCCCAGGCCGAGGGGTTGTCGTGTGTACGCTTGAGTTCCTGTTGGACGACCGTCTTTTCGCGGTCGATCTCGGTTTCGTCAAGGAGGGAATTGAGGAGCATATCGGCAACCACATCAAGAGCAGTGGGCAGTCGATCGAAAGGCACTACATTCCAGTAGCAGGTGAACTCTTTGTTCGTATAGGCGTTGAGGGCGCCGCCTGCCCCCTCTATTTCGGACGCGATCATAATGGCGTCTGGGCGGCGTTTGGTGCCCTTGAAGATCATGTGCTCGAGGAAGTGCGTGATCCCATTCAAGTTCGCGGGCTCAGCTCTCGAGCCCACTCCCACAAAAAGGTTCACGGTCGTCGCCTGGGTGCTCTCAATTGGGGTTGTGACGATACGGAGACCGGAAGGGAGTGTGCTGATATGACCGCTGATCGACACGAACCAAACTCTCCATTGTAGGCATTTGCTGCCCGGCTTCGCGGGGAACGAATGCTACAGGTTCGTGCCACCGACGCAACGCCCCGTCAGCGGGCCGGCCTGCAAAGGGATTACCACCCCAGCGCTGATTTAACACCTTCGATGCTGGGTTCGGTCTTCCGCACTTCCTGCTGGTTGGTGGAAAGCGCGGTATCTGGGTCTTTCAGGCCGTTTCCGGTCAGGACCGCGACGGCCCTTCCTCCCGGTGCCTGTCCCTCCCGCGTGAGCTTCATCAAGCCGGCCACGCCGGCGGCGCTCGCCGGTTCCACGAACAGGCCCTCCTCCTTCGCCAGGGCCTGGTAGGCGGCAAGAATTTCGTCATCAGTGACGCTGGCTATAAGGCCCTGGCTCTCGTCTCTGGCGTCGGTGGCACCCTGCCAGCTTGCCGGATTACCAATGCGGATCGCCGTCGCAACCGTGTGCGGGTTTTCGACCGGGCGTCCCCGCACAATTGGGGCAGCGCCATCTGCCTGGAATCCCAGCATGCGGGGATGTCTGGAAGCGTAGTCGAGTTCGGCGGCTTCACAAAAGCCTTTCCAGTAGGCGGTGATATTGCCGGCGTTGCCGACGGGGAGAGTGAGGACTTCCGGAGCGTCGCCCAGCCACTCACAGATTTCAAACGAAGCAGTCTTTTGGCCCTCAATGCGGAATGGATTCACAGAGTTGACAAGCGCCACGGGGTGGATTCGGGTCAGCTCTCTTGCGACCCTGAGCGCTTGGTCGAAATTTCCTGCTACCTCGATGATCTGGCTCCCGTACGCGATCGCCTGCGCCAATTTCCCCGCAGCAACGTGCCCTTCCGGTACGAGCACGAACGATTCGATTCCACAGTGCGCAGCATAGGCTGCGGCGCTGGCGCTGGTGTTACCAGTGCTCGCGCACATGACGCCCTTGGCGCCTTCCTCAATGGCCTTGGCTACAGCCACGACCATTCCCCGGTCCTTGAACGATCCGGTCGGGTTGCACGCTTCAAGCTTGAACCAGAGCTCGTCCACACCGCAGTGGGCGACGAGCTTCCTGGAACGAACCAGAGGAGTGTCTCCTTCACCCAAGGAGGGTCGTGGAGTTTCCGGTCCAATCGGGAGAATGTGCTCCCAGCGCGCCAGTACGCCATGGCTGCGGCTATCAGCGTCGGTCACGGTTCCTCGGGCGGACGGAATGCGTGGAACTTCATCTCGCGGAGTTCTTGCTCGAGAACCTGGAGCTGTTTGCGCCGCTGCTTTTCCGTCATCTGGTTATATTTATCGAATTCTTCCCGTACTTGGTCTGTCACTTCGGCTATGTCGCGCCTTATCGAAGCCACGCGCTCACTGAGCCCCGAGTGCCGCCCTTCGACGAGGCTTATTTCACCCTGGAGGCGATCGATCTGGCTGAGAACGTTGTCTGCGGACTCCTCTAGGGGGCCGATCCGAGTTTCGAGACGGTTGTGCTGGTCTCTCCAGGCACTAAACTCCTGTAGCACTTCCTGGCGCACGGACTGCTCGGCGGTAGCCTCGCGCACCAGCTCTTCATTCCGCTTGACCATTTCGCCGATGAGTTGGAGCCGTTCG
>DASCML010000140.1:0-4560 GCA_036010925.1 Dehalococcoidia bacterium
CTTCTTGACGCCGCTCAGCTCCTGGAGGCGACCACGACCGAACTCACCAGAATAGTCCGTCGCTATCGGGACGAGATCGAGGACGACCCAGAAAGACTCGGTGTTCTCGACGAGCGACTGGATCTCCTGGGCCGGCTCAGGCGCAAATACGGCGACACGCTCGAAGACGTCATTGCCTATGCCGCCGGCGCTTCCTCTGAGCTCGAACGTCTTACCGGCGAAGGCTATTCCACAGAACGACTGGAAGCCCGAGAGCATGAACTGCTGGCGACGCTCGGGCAGGAGACTGCACAGCTCTCAGTGGAAAGGCGTGGTGCCGCAGCGGGCCTCGTCGAGGCAGTTTCAGCGGAGCTCACGCGGCAGGGGATGGAGAGTGCGTCGCTTGCCATCGGCTTCGGCTGCGAGGATGCTGCCGATGGTATTCTCTCGGGGATGCCCGACTACGAAGTGGTGGCCCCGGCGGCCGCCCGAGATGCGACCGGGGGCGAATTGGTTGCCCGGGCGTTCTCGGAATCCGGCGTCGACCGGATCGAGTTCCTGGCATCCTTCAACGTCGGAGAGTCGCCTCGCTCACTGGGCTCTGTGGCGTCCGGCGGGGAAACATCTCGTTTCCTTCTTGCGCTCACCACGGTGTTGGGTTCATCGGCTGAACCCGGCACAATCGTCCTGGATGAGGTGGATGAGGGTGTTGGAGGGCGTTCCGGCGCTCTCGTGGGTGACGCCCTCGCCCGTCTGGCTGAGCATCACCAGGTGCTCTGTATCACCCACCTTCCCCAGGTGGCGGCCCGGGCGGACAGTCATTTTGTCGTGAGCAAGCAAACCGACGGTCAGCTCACCTGGTCCGAAATCCGTGCCGTCAACGGCGAGGACCAAATCACTGAGCTTGCAGCGATGCTCGGCGGAAACAGCGATGCAAACAGGACTGCTGCGGTCGAGTTGTTGGGCTCTCACGAGGGTGCGGAGACCAGGGCCTGAAACGAGAGAACCTCAGCTGTAACGCTGGTGTTTCCAGGGGTCGCCGTACATGTGGTACCCGAACGTCTCCCAGAAGCCAGGCTGATCCTGGTCGAGGAACTGGATTCCTCCGACCCACTTCGCGCTCTTCCAGAAGTACAGGTGAGGGATAACGAGCCTCAGCGGCCATCCATGCTCCCCCGTCAGCGGTTCGCCGTTGTGCCTGTGAGCAAACATGACGTCATCACGATCAAGATCCACAAGGGGGACGTTCGTTGTATAGCCGCCGTAACTGTGGAGCATTACGTGGCTCGCCTCGGATCTGACGTTGATGGCGTCGAGCAACGCCCTGAAAGGAATGCCGGTCCACTCGTTGTCGTACTTGCTCCAGGTGGTCACGCAGTGGATGTCGTTGACCTGACCGACGTTTCCGAGAGCGGCGAACTCCTCCCAGGAAAATGCCCGCTCATGGTCTACAAGTCCCCAGACGTGAAGCTTCCACGACTCGAGTTCGATCCGAGGGATGCTTCCATAATGGAGGACGGGCCATCCCGAGGTGAGGTGCTGTCCCGGTGGCAGGCGAACCTTGCCGTCGGGGCGCAACTCGGGTTCTCTCGTCTGTGACATGGGCAACGTCTCTTAATTGATTGAGGTGGCTTCGAACGCCAACCAGATTTAGCGTACCGGTCGTTCTTTTAACGCGGCAAGATCCAGCGCATTGTGGCGCGGCTCGCGTCCCGTTCAGCGGCTTGCTTCGATGCCCAGCGCTGATGGAAATCTTCCCCGGCCAACTCCATCGCGCGGGCGCGGTCGAGGGGGATCTCGTCCGTCAGCCAGCGCCGTTCCCGTACTCCGCAGAGGAAGAAGAAAGCGTCGCCTGCGTCCATCGCATCGAGTACTTCGCAGTCGATGAATCCGGCGCTGCCCGGAAAGTATGGGTCACCTGATTTTGTGAGAGCGAAATTGAGCCCCGACAACTTGTCCTTGTCACGGCCGGATTCGAGCCCCAGCCTTCCCAGCAGATCTATCTGCTTTTCACACAGTACGCTGATCGCGAGGGTTCCAACGTCGGCGACAAGCCAGGTCGTGTGATTGGTCTTGTAGAGGCCGACGATAAGACGGGGCTGCTCCGGGACGATTGACGCTCCGTGGACCGAGACACCGATCTGGGCGTTAGGACCGGTTTCGCCATGACTGCCGATCGCGCAAAGCGGCGCCCAGAAGAGCGAAAGCGCATCTGACGGGCGTGAGCTTTCCACTCGCCGAGTCTACACCGGGCGTGGGCCCCGCCGGCGCCGCTCCCGCTTTCCTGCGATTGACGGTGGGAGCGCTTACCATCGGTGTATGGAGAACCGCGCTGAATCGACCACGGCCGCCGTGTCGCTCTCGGGCCGCCTCGGCCAATCCTGGTTCATAGCCGTCGCGCTCGCTGTAGTCGCTGCCGACCAGGCCACCAAGTGGTCGATCCGGGCCTGGCTCGACCGTGGGGACCGCTGGCCCGACGAAGGGCCCTTCCGGATCATTCATGTGACCAACAGCGGTGCTGCGTTCGGACTCTTCGAAGGGGCCGGTGTTCTCCTGATTCTTGCCTCGCTGGTAGGCGTGGCCGCGATCCTCGTCTATCTGTTCAACCCGGGATTCGCTTATCCGGTATTCCGCCTTGGCCTCGCCCTGATGCTGGGTGGCGCAGCGGGAAACCTCTTCGACCGCCTCCGGGAAGGGGAAGTGGTCGACTTTCTGAAAGTGCCAAACTGGCCGGCGTTTAACGTCGCAGATTCCGCAATCACAGTGGGGGTGGTGTTGCTCCTGTGGATGATGGTATTCCAGGCGCCACAGCAGGCCGACCAAGAAGATTGACGGCCGAGAGGTCCGGCCGGGTCGACGCTGTGCTGGCCGCCGCCTGGCCCGACATGACGCGCGCTCGTGTCCAGCGGCTGATTGCCGGCGGAACGGTCACGGTCAACGGCAATCCGGTCCGCAAGTCCGCCGTGGTCGATGTCGGCGACGAGGTGGTTGCTTATATCCCAGCCCGGGGAGAGCGCAAGGCTCCGCCAGAAGGACCTCCTCTTGCCGTCCTGTTCGAAGACAGGGCCCTGGTGGCTATTGATAAACCATCGGGAATCGCTGCTCATGCCGGACCCACAACCATGGGACCGACGGTCGCCGGCTGGTTCCTCGCCCGGTATCCTTCTCTTTCCAAGGCCTTCGATGTCGAGCGGCCGGGGATAGTCCACCGCTTGGACAAGGACACGACCGGCGTGATGATGCTTGCGAAAACGCCTAGGGCCCAGTCGAGTTTGAGCGCGGCCTTCGAGGCCAAGGACGTGGCAAAGACTTACCTTGCGCTATGCGATGGTGTACCAGAACTGCCCCGTGGAGTGGTGGATGGACCAATCGGGCGACACCCAGGGGACCGCACTCGGATGGCCATTGTGCGGCGCGGGCGTGAGGCCCGGACCCTCTACGAAGTCATTGCTTCCGGCCACGGACGCTCTTTTATCGAAGCCCGCCCCGAGACAGGCCGAACACACCAGATTCGTGTCCACCTTGCTGCCATTGGAGCGTCAGTGATGGGGGATTCCGTCTACGGGAAGGGGGACGAGGAGCAGCGCCAGCTTCTGCACGCATGGCGCCTCCGAATCGCTCATCCGTCAGGGGGAGACCTGGAGATCACCTCTCCTCTGCCTGATGATATGCGCGAGGCTGCCAGCGAATGGGGCCTCGAAAAGGCGATCGTGAGATACTGTGCGCCCGTGTCGCCGGTGCGCACCCGCGACAGTACAACACCGGAGACCTCCGACTGACCGACCGCCCGGTGCGGACCAGGTACGCGCCCAGCCCGACAGGAGATCCGCACGTCGGCAACATCCGAACGGCTTTGTTCGCATGGGCGATGGCCCGCGCGAACAAAGGTCGATTCATCCTCCGCATCGAGGACACCGACCAGGCCCGCCTCGTCCCGGGATCCATCGACGCTATCTACGCGAGCCTCCGATGGCTGGGTATCGACTGGGACGAGGGCCCCGACATAGGCGGCCCGGTGGGCCCCTATGTCCAGTCGGAGAGGCTTGCCGGCTACCGCGAGGCGGCTGAGAAGCTTCTCCACATGGGGCGTGCCTACCGATGCTTCTGCACGCCTGAGCGCCTTGTCGAAATGCGTGAGGCACAGGCCGCCGCCAAACGGCCTCCCGGTTACGACGGCCTCTGCCGAACCATCACGCCGGAAGAGTCTGAAGCGAGGGCGCGCGACGAAGTATTCGTCGTCCGGTTCGCCATGCTCCGATCGGGTAAGACGATGCTGGAAGATCTCATCAGGGGCACCGTCAGGTTCGAAAACTCGCTCCAGGACGACTTTGTGATTCTGAAGTCGGACGACTTCCCGACTTATCACCTTGCGGTTGTCGTGGACGATACGGCAATGGAGATATCGCACGCGATTCGCGGTGACGAGTGGATTTCGAGTGCTCCCAAGCATGTGCAGTTTTATGAAGCCCTGAATTCTCAGCCCCCGCTTTTCGCACACATGCCCCTGATTCTCGGGGCCGACCAGAAGAAGCTCAGCAAACGCACGGGCGACACTTCGTTGCTGGACTACCGGGGCCAGGG
>DASCML010000141.1:0-2607 GCA_036010925.1 Dehalococcoidia bacterium
GGAGAGTTGGTACCATCGCTTCTGGCTGGCAGTACGTAATACGTGCTGATGTTCACGATGTCACCGCCACCACGGGTGATCATTTCAGGGACACAAAGTCGCCCCATCATCATCACCCCTTTGATGTTCGTCCCTGTTATCTCGTCAAAGTCGGCGACCGCCTTTTCCCAGGGGTCGGTAACCAGCGATTGGGTCCACTTCCCCGCGTTGTTCACCAGAATGTCGACGCCGCCAAACGAGCTGACGGTGTCCGCTACGATGCTTTCAGCATCGGCTTGCTGTGAGACATCTGCGACGCGGGCAAGCACCTTGTGGCCGTGCTGCTCCAGTGACTTTCCGACCTCGAGAACGTTCGCCTTGATATCGAAGACCGTCACATCCGCACCCTCGGCAGCCAACGAGTGTGCAAACGCCTCACCCAGGCCCTGAGCGGCGCCCGTCACGATTGCTACTTTGCCATCCAGGAATGCCATTCCAATTCCTCCTTTCAGCTCGACGCCGGCACGGGCTTTGGCCAAGGCTGGGTTGAAAGCTCAAGCTCGAATCCCAACCAGGCAGGAATGTTCTCGCCGGTTCTGCCTTCGGGGCCCTCTCGAAGCAATTGAATGGCCAAGTCGCATACTTCTTCAGGCTTCATCCAGGTCGCGGCCACCTCAGGCGGGACTTTGAAGTCCATAAAACTGCGGAGCATGTAACTGTCTGTTGCACCCATACAGAAGGCGTTGACCCGGATGTTGTGCTCCTTGAGTGCTTTGGCCCAAGCGATTGTTAAGCCATTTATGCCCCACTTCGATGCGTCGTAGAGATCCAGGCTTGACCCACCACCTGTGGGGCGGCCGGGATGAGTGTGGATGTGATCGGAGGCAATGTTGATGATGTTGCCCCCACCTCTGTTGATCATGTGAGGGATGACGGCACGGCCAAACATGTACACGCCTTTGAGGTTGGTACCCAGGAGCGAGTCATAGTCGGCTAGGGACTTGGCCATGTCGTCGGTTGGCGAAGTTATCCTTACTATGCCGGCATTGCTGATCAGAATGTCGACCCGTCCCCAGGCTTCGACTGTGCCATCAACAACCCGTCGCACGTCATCGGGCTTCGAAACGTCTGCGACGTACGAAAGCACTTCGTCGCCGCTCGCTTTGAGCTCATCAGCAAGGTTCGAAATTTCGGGCCGTATGTCGCAGACCGATATGCTGCAGCCCTCCTTGGCCAGTGCTTTTGCGTAGGCATTTCCGAGGCCCACAGCCGCTCCCGTTACAATTGCGGTGGATCCATCTAGGAATCCCATAGGCTTACCTCCTCGTACCTACGATTCCCTTCTGGAATCAGCCGGTCCAGCCCGTTCTCCGGGCGTTGCGGGGCGCGCGCCCAGGTCGTGGCTAGGTTGGTCCTGAACACTATAGGAGCGCGGAATGCGGATTAATAGGCTACGAAGAAGTGCCAAGATCCGACGACAGTTCTTGTGCCGTTTTCACCTCTCGCACCGATTCGATTAGGTCGAGATCCCAAGGGCCAGCACATCAGCTTCCGGGAGGCTGAGAGAAACTGCCTCAACCTAGTCCCAAAATGAACTTGAGAGGATGTGGCTCTTAATCCATTGGTCGCGGATTCGAATCCCCCGGGCCTGCTGATTTCTTGAGTCTGGGGAGGGGCGGATGGAAGAGAGGAATCGTATTTGCTAACTTATGACCCGCCACTGGGTTTGACCTCGTGGCGGGTTAGATCATGCTCAAAGCGGGAGGGAGGAAGACGATCAGGAAGAGGAATCTTATCTGGCTGTTGGGTTTCGCCGCAATTTCGGTCCTTGCCATGGCGAGTGCCTGCGGCGACGGAAACGGCTCCAAAACTCCAGTCGCCAACGGAGACTCAATCACCATTTCGATGACAGATAACGTTTTCGATCTTTCCGAGATCAGCATTCCAGTGGATACGGAAGTAAGGATCACTGTAGTCAACGACGGTCTCGCCGTTCACAACATGCGCGTTCTCAGCAAAGACGCCGAAGGCGAGGACTTCCAGAGCGATACCATCGTAAACACAGGTGATTCGAGCACGTTCACCGTGAAGTTTACGAATAAGGGCGAGTTCGCATTTCGGTGTGACTATCACCTTCCCGATATGGTTGGAACGATCACCGTCGAGTAGGCAGTTCGAACCGCCTGGAGGTGTCGAAAATCCTGTCGCGCCAGGTTACGCCCACAAGACGGCCGCCGGCGTTGACGAGTGAGTGGAAGAGAAACGGTAATGAACGAGGTGGCCCTGCTTTCGAAGAGCCGATTCATGACCGGCCTGGAGTGTCCCAGGCGGCTCTACCTGCAATGCTTCCAGTCCGAACTTGCGACGCGACCCAATGCCACCCAGCAGGCACGGTTAGACAAGGGCACCAGAATTGGTGAACTCGCCCGGAAGTTATGGCCGGATGGCGTCTATATATCGGAGCAATTCTCCGAGCACCCGAGGGCGGTCGAGCTAACACGTACCGAGATTGAACGCGGCAACGCACGCCCCACATTCGAGGGGGGTTCACCGAAGACGGAGTTCGGATCCGGGTTGATATCTTGACTCCCGCTGGTACAGGATGGGACCTCACTGAAGTGAAGTCTT
>DASCML010000142.1:0-3705 GCA_036010925.1 Dehalococcoidia bacterium
CTAATGAGGCCTTCCGACCCCGGATCGGGGGGGCGCGGATTGACGATCTCGACAACGCCGGTAATCTCGAGAGGACTGGTGTCCCACAGGACGGTCATCGGAGCTCTTGGTCCTTCGTCGAACCATGTCAGGTAGACCACTGGCTTAAACGCGGAGCCAGGCTGGTTTATCTCTGTTAGCTGGTCGATGTCACCGGCGAGTTTCCTGTTAAGGAGCTCAGAAGGATCGCGGTTGGGCGCGTAAACCATGATCTGGCCACTGCCTGGATCGATGGTTACGATCGAGCCGTTGTGGCATTCGCAGCCTCTCTCAAGTCCGTCTTCCACAAACTGTTGAATTAGTTGGGTGGCTTGCGCTGTGAGTTCCCAGTCGAGCGTGGTCGTCACTTTGTAACCGGCGGCGTGGACGCTATCGGTGCAGTCGTTCGAGCCCGGGATCTGCCGCAGCCATCCGGCCTCACACATCCGGACGAGCCGTGGCTCGATCTGGTTGTCGATGAATGCCGAGGCCTTCAGGGGGTTGGTGGCCTGATACACCCGTAGCGGCTCGAGTTTCGCTTCTTCCGCCTCGGCCTGAGTGATTCGTCCATGGTCAACCATCAGGTCGAGGACGAACTCCTGCCGCGCTTTCGCTTCCCCCACGACTGTGGTCCTACCCTCCTCGTCCACGAGGCATTCCGTATCCTCGTTACGGGCACAGTTGAGCCTTGGGTGGTAAAGCGTCGGCGCCTGGGGAATCCCAGCCAGGAGGGCTGACTCGGCAAGCGTCAAATCGATAGCATCTTTGTGGAAGTAGCCCTGCGCAGCCGCCTGGATGCCTACGTACTGGCCGGCGTAGGAGATTTGGTTCAGGTACCACTCGAGGATCTGGTCCTTGGAGTAGTCCTCAGTTAGCTCGATCGCGTAGGCGATCTCGCGCAACTTCCGGTCGAGTGTTCTCTCTGCCGAGACGCAGAGGAACTGGTCGTCGGCCGAGCGCACGTTCGGGCAGATGTAGACGTTCTTGATCAACTGTTGGGTAATAGACGAGCCGCCTGATCCCTCGGAATCGCCCTTCACGTAGTTTTCATAAGCGGCACGAATAAGTCCCCTGAGGTTGATGCCTGGGTTGTCATAAAAGGAGTTGTCCTCGGTTGATATTGTGGCGAGGGCCATTGTTTCGGAAATCTCTTCGAGCGGGATTGGGTTTAGGAGCTGAGCCTCCGGATTAGTGAGAGCGCCGAGGAATTCGCCGTCTTCGGGACCGCCACGGTCGTATATTTCCGTGAGGCCGAAGTTCGCCAGCCGGAGCTGTTCGGTAATCGGCACGTACTCCTTGGCGTAATGCTGGTAGATGGCAAAGACCGTTGCGAGGCTAGCGGCGACGGTCGCGGCTCCGAGAGCAACGATGCCTAGGCCGACCAGCAGGAGAATCCGAAGGATGTTGCTCTGCCGTTGCTGTCGGCGCGCCCGAAGCCGGCGACGAATAACCAAGCTGCTCAAAAGGCGTTCTCCGCACCCAGTCGAGACGGCCCTACTGGACGATAGCCCACTGCGGCGAGCGTAACAAAGTCTGTCAGCGATGAACAAACGCGCGGCAAAGACACCCTTCCTGTAGTCTGGCTCGATGGCGCTTTCCCACGTTGATGTCCAGCATCTGGCACGGCTTGCCCGACTCTCGCTGACGGAGGCGGAGGTAGAGCAGCTCTCCACCCAGTTATCCGGGATCCTTGATCATTTCACAGCTCTGGCGGCCGTGGATACGACTGGCGTGGAGCCAACTTCGAATCCGCTTCCTCTTTCCAACGTGATGCGCCCAGACGAGGTCGACTCGTCTCTGCCGCGCACAGAAGTGCTCGCTAATGCGCCCCTCGACGAGGAGGGGATGTTCAAAGTACGGGCGGTATTGGAATGAAGGATGCCTGGCGTCTCACTGCTCACGAGGCGCAACAGAAGCTAAAGGAGCGAGACCTGACTTCGGCCCAGCTGACGGAGTCGGTCCTTGAGCGTATTGCCTCGATCGAACCGGCCGTGAACGCTTATATCACGGTAACCAGCGATCTGGCGCTCCAACAAGCCGCCGCTGCCGACCAGATGTTCGAATCGGGGACTGCGACACCGCTCACAGGCATTCCCGTCGGAATCAAGGACGTGATCGTAACCAAGGGCGCCCAGACTACTGCCGGATCACGAATTCTCGAGGGATTCGTCCCTCCATACGACGCGCACGTCTCGGAGAATCTTCGAAGAGCAGGCGCCGTGTTCGTGGGCAAAACGAACATGGATGAGTTCGCTATGGGCTCTAGCACCGAGCATTCCGGATTCGGGCCATCCCATAACCCCTGGGATCTCTCTCGAGTACCTGGGGGAAGCTCCGGCGGCTCCGCGGCCGCTGTCGCCGCCGGAGAGTGCTTGGTTGCCTTGGGGAGCGACACAGGCGGCAGCATTCGGCAACCTGCGGCACTCTGTGGCGTCGTCGGCATGGACCCGACTTACGGTCGCGTCAGCCGCTATGGCGTTGTGGCTTTTGGCAGCTCTCTCGACCAGGTGGGCCCCATCGGGCGCGACGTTGAAGATGTTGCCACGATGCTCGACTGCATTTCCGGCCATGACCCTCGCGACAGCACATCAAATCCCGAACCGGCGCCGGACTTCCGTCACTACCTCGGCAAGCCAGTAGAAGGCCTCCGGGTCGGCGTTCCAAAGGAATACTTCGTCGAGGGGATGGAGGCCGGCGTTCTCAGTCGACTTGAGGCAGCTCTGGGAGTTCTTGAATCCGAAGGTGCGGTAATCGACCGAGAGCTAAGCCTGCCGATGACCGAGCATGCGCTCCCCGTCTATTACCTCCTCGCGCCGAGCGAGGCGAGTGCCAATCTCGCCCGCTACGACGGCGTAAAGTACGGGACTTCGGATCGTTCTGCCTCATCACTTTGGGACAACATCGAGACCACCAGGGCGAATGGGTTCGGACCCGAAGTCAAGCGCCGGATCATGCTCGGTACTTATGCACTGAGCGCAGGCTATTACGACGCGTTCTATCTCAAGGCACAGAAAGTTCGCACTCTGATAGACGAGGAATTCCGCCGAGCGTTTGAGAGCTTTGATGTTCTAGTGACGGCCACGACACCAACCACCGCATTTCTGGCCGGGGCGAAGCTTGATGATCCCTACGCAATGTACCTTTCAGATGTACTGACTTTGCCGGCCTCAGTGGCGGGGCTCCCGTCGATTAGCGTCCCCTGCGGCATGACCGACGGATTGCCTGTCGGCCTCCAGATCATCGGAGACTTCTGGCAGGAGGGTCGAATCCTCACGGTCGCGCATGCGTTCGAGCAGTCGAGCGGTTCGGCCAACGTACTGCCCGACCTTTGAGGCAGCACCGACTCCCAGCGCACAGCTTTGTTTCCCGGACGGGGCCAATGCGCCATTTCCCGTTGACCCTTCCCGCGCGCTTTTGGTACCGTCGGTGGCAGGAAAGGAGGTGATGCCAAATGGCTAGTCACAAACGTAGTTACGTCCTAACTTTGGCAAAGGAGGTCATCTCCTCGTAGAAGCTAGTGACCTAGCTACATAGGAGGGCCGGGATTGAAACTCCCGGCCCTCTTTTATTCGCGCAGAAGAGTGACGATGGCTTTCAGCCCGTTCGATCCGAAAGTGTTCCAAGCAGCGCTAACAACGAATGCGGTTGGACGATTCCTCGAATATCGGTCAATTGTCGACACGACGA
>DASCML010000143.1:0-5061 GCA_036010925.1 Dehalococcoidia bacterium
CCGTCCTTCACGTACACACGCATCGGGCAGTTTCCTGGATAGCAGTCGACGCAATGCGTGGCCCAGTAGACGCTGTCCCAGTCCGCGCGATCTTTGTAGACGCCACTTGGACGAGCGGTAGGTTCCGCGGTCATATGCACTCCCCAACTTATCTCGCCGGCCAGAGCAGAGCCCGAGAGTGCAGCCCCGACTACCGCCGTGTTCGGTCACAGCGCCAGCGATGGAGGCACTGCGTATTGTCGATAGTCTAATCGCTGGCTCGCCCGAGGCGTGCGACGCGGTCACACTGGCGACACGCTGCTGACCCGGTCATCGAACTTCAAGCCTCGGCCAACAGACCCGGACGTGGAGGTGAGTTGCCTTGACGTGCGAAGTGGGTCGCTCCCCATCCAACTTCGGAGCTAGGCTTAGCGCGTGAGTTCGCGCAGCCGCACCAAAACCTCACAGTCGCCTGACGTCGGTAGCCGTCAGCGCCTGCGGCTGGGGCCGGTGGTTTCCGGTGGCTCCTGCATGTCTCATCTCGACGACGGAAGAGTCGCGTTCGTTGCTTTCGGGGTTCCTGGCGAACTGGTCGAAGTTACTGCTGAGCGAGTGCAGAAGGATTATGTGAAGGCGGCGGTCACGAATGTGCTCGAGCGGGCCTCGGACCGAGTCGATGCGAGGTGTCCTCTCTTCGGGGACTGCGGCGGGTGCCAGTTGCAGCATATGTCGTATGAGTCCCAGTGCGCCTCGAAGGAGGGGGTAGTTCGGGAGCAACTCGAAAGAATAGGAGGCCTTGCCGCCGACACTGTCAGGCCGATTGTCGCTGCGGATAGCCCCTGGGGGTACCGAAATCACGTTCGCTTCTCTACCGGCAAGAAGTTTGGTGATATCGGCTTCATACACCGGGTGGGAAGACGCCTGCTCAAGGTAGATTCGTGCCCTATCGCTGACGACTGGATTAACGCTCTCATACCCGCGCTGCAAGGAAAGGGCCGCGGCCTCCATCAGATACAGGTCCGGCACTCGGCCGCAACCGGAGAACACCTGATAGCCCCCGAGGTCCCTAGTGCAGAATTCCCAACTGGCCAGAACTCTTACACCGAGGCCCTGGCCCGCCATACCTTTCGTGTTAGTGCTAATTCGTTCTTCCAGGTAAACGGAGCCCAAGCTGAGAAGCTGAACGCCCTCGTCGAAGAAACTCTTCCCAAGCGTGGATCGCTGCTCGTCGATGCGTTCACAGGCGTGGGCACGTTCGCGATCGGGTTTTCAGGCCGATTCGAACACGTGATCGCAATCGAGGAGTCCGGCCCAGCGATCAAGGACGCAAAGTCAAACGCGCGCCGTTACCCGAATGTCGAGATCCATCAGGGCAAGGTCGAGGCGATTCTACCGGGACTCGAGATTGCGCCCGATGCCGTCCTCCTCGATCCTCCTCGGCCCGGTTGTGCCCCGCCGGTGCTGGCAAAGATTGGAGAGGTCAGGCCACGGGCCGTGGTTTACGTTTCCTGCAACCCTTCGACCCTCGCTCGTGACGCTCGAATCATCGTCGACGCTGGGTACCGGCTCGAAAGTGTGACTCCAATCGACATGTTTCCTCAGACCGCTCACATCGAATGCGTGGCTCGTTTCATAGCGGAGGAAGTGTGACCAGCCTAGTCTTAGCGTCGGCTTCGCCGAGAAGGCACGAACTGCTCTCGGCGCTCGTTCGTGAGTTCGAAATCAAGGTTGCCGATGTTGATGAGACCCTTGGGGATGACCCGATCGCCGACGCTGTCCGCCTCGCCAGCGCCAAGGCCCGTCGCATTGGCAGTGAAACGCCGACCGGCTCTGTCGTGCTCGGAGCCGACACTATCGTCTTCGACGACCGCCGCAGTTTCGGCAAGCCGGCAGACCCCAAAGAGGCGCAATCCATGCTGCACGAGCTCGCCGGACGTCCGCACTCCGTTGTGACAGCCGTGGCTGTCATCACCGAGGGCAACCGACTTGCGGACCATGTGATTTCTCGGGTGACGCTAACGCCCCTGGGCGACGAAGCTATTGCCAGTTATGTCGCTTCCGGTAGGCCTCTCGACAAGGCTGGCTCGTATGCAATCCAGGATTACGACGTCCCAACGGTTTCTCGCATCGCTGGCTGCCGCTGCGGTGTCATCGGTCTTCCGCTGTGGAGAGTGCGGCGTCTTTTCGAAGCTGCGGGCATAGCCTCAAGACGTCCGGATTCGACATACCCTCGGTGTGCTGGCTGCCCAAGCCGGAGGTTGCCGCCTCTCCAGGTCTAGGTTTCAGACTCCATAGAAATCAGCGGCACGACCCAAGGCGGCTGCAGCTCTCTCAAAGCTCTGGAAGGCCGGTATCTGCCGCTCGTGAAACTTGCCCTGGATGGTGGCAACATACTCCGCTTCGTGCGCCGGGTGGAGCACGAAAACGAACGGCTTCGCCGACTGCTGGGAGTGCTGATGAATAAGGTCGAGCATTGCATCGAGGGTCTCTGGCTTCTGCTTCCACTGACGCGCCGCAAACATGGCGGAGAGTTCCATGGCCATGCCATCGACATTCGGGTCGGAGTCGACGATCTCGAATATTTTCCCCAGCGTCTCGATTTTGCCCTGGACAGTGCCCCCCATGTCGAGGGGATTCTGATAACTGCCCCCGATGATGTTGAAAAACTCGCCGAGTTTCTCGTATGTGGCGTCCGTGAATCTCGTGACCTCGAAGCCGGCCTTACCGAAGGCATCGGTGATCGACACTGATTGTCCGCCGGTCTGCGCGAGCAGGGCCATTCCCCGACCGCGGGGCTTCTTCGCCTGCGTCAGCACCTTCAGAGCATCGACTGTCTCGTCGAGATTATTGGTGACCACGGCGCCGCACTGCCGCATCATGCCGTCCCAGACGGCCTGTGGGGCGGCGAGAGAGGCCGTGTGCGAGTAGGTGGCGCGAGCCCCGGCCTCCGTCTGGCCACCCTTCCAGACCACCACGGGCTTCTTTGTGCAAACGTCCCTGAGGGTTTCAAAGAAGCGGCGGCCGTCCTTTACCCCCTCGACATACATGCCGATGACTTCGGTCCCGTCGTCTTCGGCGAGGTACTCGAGATAGTCAGCGATGTCGAGTGCGATAGCGTTCCCCAGGCTGATCCCAAAGCTGAGGTGCATGCCGTTCGCCGCGGCAGTGAGGCTGAACATGATCCCGTGCGTTCCCGACTGAGACATGAACCCGATGTTTCCATCGTCGACCACGGGAACGTCGCCGTTGAATCGAATTCCCGAGCGTGGAAGATAAAGGCCCATACAGTTGGGACCGACGAGGTTGAAGTTGGCCTGCCGGCACATCTCGGTGAGCTGCTCCTGAAGCTTGATTCCCGTCTCCTCGCCAGTCTCCGCAAAGCCGGATGTGAAAAACCCCGCTCCGTTCGCCTTGTTGTCAATGAGGCCCTTCAGAATGATCGGCGAGACGGGGCGGGGCACGGCCACTAGCGCGTAGTCGATCTCCTCAGGTACGTCATCGAGGGACGTGAAATTCTGGATTCCGAGCTTCTCGATCCCTTCTATCTCTTTAGGGTCCAACTGGACGGAGTAGAGGTTTCCCCCTTTATCCTTGAACGGCATGTTGTTGTGGAGCCACATGTAGCCGGGCCCCTTATCGCCGATAACGACGACGGTCTTTGGATTGAACATACGGTCCAGTCGATGACCAGGAACTGACATTTCGCGCTCCCCGCTAGCTCTCCGAGACCACGATCCGTGCATCGACGGCGATTGTGCCGTCGGGGTAGGCGAACATCGGATTTAGGTCGAGCTCCTGCACTTCGGGATGGGCTTCGACGAACTTCGCGACGTTCAGAATCGCGTCGCGAAGTGCCCCTTTGTCTGCCGGAGGCTGTCCTCTCACTCCCTCTAGAAGGGGACGGCCCTGGATCTCATTAATCATCTGGTCAGCGTCGCGCTCAGTAAGCGGTACCAGTCTGAAGGAAACGTCCTTGAGAACTTCCACCATGATCCCACCCAGACCGAACATCAAGACGGGTCCGAACTGTGGGTCGGTGGTCATGCCGACGATGACCTCAGTACCCTGGGGGGCCATGTTCTGAACGGCAACACCGACGATGTTTGCGTCCGGCACGGCCTTCTTGGCACTGGCCATGATCTCGTCGTAGGCGGCGGTCACGGCACCTGAGTCCTCGAGCCCTATCTTCACTCCACCGACGTCGCTCTTGTGGGCTATATCCGGGGAAACGACCTTGAGGACCACCGGGTAGCCGACGGCCTCGGCCTGAGCTTTAGCTTCCTCGCTGGTAGTCGCCAGCACAGTCGTTACGACTGGCACACCTGCGTCGCGGAGCAGCTGTTTAGCCTCCACCTCGTTGAGGAGCGTCCGCCCCTCTGAACGCGCCTTCTCCAGCACAGATTCGAATGTCATGAACCGCCTCAAAGTTAAAGAAGTCGTTGGAAGCAGCGGATCCCGCCGCAATCGAGCCGGAGGTTATTCTACGGGAGGAATGAATTGGTGTCAGAGAGGACAGGTGCAGAAGAGTCCTCGCTGCCATGCCAACTGTCTCACGCGCACAATCGCTTGGAGATCTCGTATGTCATCTCGCACCCCATGTTGAGCGTCTCGATGCGAATGTGTTCGTTATTGCCGTGAAAGCCGCGCAACTCATCTGAGGTGAAGAGGGCGGGGATGAAGCCGTATGCGGGAATACCGCGTTCGCGGAGAAACCGGTTGTCGGTCCCGCCGACGGTAAGGCCGGGGACGACGATCGCGTCCTCCACGTGGTCTGTGACCACCGACTCAATGGTGCGGAAGAGCTCGGTGTTCCACGGAACCGCTGGGAAACCGTCGGAGCTGACATTGCTGTGCTCGATGGTGACTTGATCGTCATCGATGACTTGGCGGATGGACTCGACCCACTCGACGCGGGACTCGCCCGGCAATAGGCGGCAATCGACGACAGCAGTGCTTTCAGCGGGGACGACGTTTTGCTTGATGCCGCTGTTGACCATCGTGATGTTCAAAGTGTTCATGAACTGTGCCTGGAGGGCAGTTGAGCGCTTGATCCGGGCTTCGACGGCTTCGCGGTCGTCGAGT
>DASCML010000144.1:0-3448 GCA_036010925.1 Dehalococcoidia bacterium
CTCGGTCATCTCGTATGCCGGGAGGACCACCAGCTTGTCCCCGGCCGCGATCTGATCCATTGCGGTGTCGAGTCGGTCTTCGAATTCGTCGAAGGACCTAACCTGTTCGATGGTCATTTCGGCGATACGCTCGACGGCAAACCCCGAGACAGCCGGCTGTATCCGGTCCAGGATAGGCCCGACTTCAAGGAGCAGGATCAGTTCGTCGGTGTCCTTCCTCAGATAGGCAAGAAGGGCCCCCAGGTTGGTTTCGAACTGTTCTTGGATCCACTCCGGTGGGACGACTTCGCCAACCAGGTCCCTGAGCTCCTCCCGGCTTACCTCAGTCCCCGCTGCCAGATCTTCTGCGGTGTCGGCCTGCTCCACTTCCATGAGGAATTCATCCAGCACGCGGGAGTACGCGTCGTTCTCGTCCAGCGCCTCGAGGTAGAAATCGGCTTCGAGCAGGTGGCGGTCGATAATTTCGACCGCGATGCAGCTCGCGAAGGAAGCGCAGAGTAGTACGAATAGGACTGGCGTAAACAAGACTCGGGCAGTGATGAGCAGACTTTTTCCCATTACCTAAGCGTCTTGTTAACCAATTGACACTTAAGCAGCCAGCCGTGCAACTTCGGTGTCAAAAACAAGAACCCTTGCTGGTCGTCCCGAAACCACTAAGGGAATGGCCGAACGCGGTCGACTCTCAGGGAGACACCCTTTGGCGGACTGAACCTCACCGGGGAGAGCCCCGGGGGTCATCAGTGGGAACGATCGAACGATGACTGTGAGAATGAGCCTGTCCGACAGGGTCGTGAAGCGGTACCGGTGGGTCATATTCGGAGTTATTATCCTTGTTTCCTAGGAACCGCCAACGCCCGCGAGTCCATACCGTGGGTAGGGACCGAAGGCTGCGCACTCAAAGTGAGCCAGTGCGATTTCGTCTCCACTTTTGAGCCTCACGAAGCTCTCTGCGAGCACGGTGCCGAAGTCCAGCTCCACGCCGTTGTCCACTATTTTCACTGGGTGAGTGCAGTCCCAGATCTCTCCCTCTTCGTGGTAGTCGCCCCTGTACACTCCCTGGCCCAACCGGTCGTTGAATCCGCCGAAATAGCCACCCGCCTGGCAGTACACCCAGCCCATATCCTCGATTTCGTACTCTCGTCGGGTCCCTGCTGCATCCTTGATCGCGATCTTGCCGCCGCTCAACCTGCTGGTGCCGTCGTAAAACGTCAGGTCGTGGTCGACACCGGTCACCGGTACTTGGCCGTCAGGGTTCAGGATCGCTCCGGTCATCCGCTGCAGAGTTCCGTCGACTGCCCTATGTGCACCGGACCACTGGATCCCATCCTCATCCTCGACAAACTCATAGAAGCCGGAATGATCCTTCGCGGTGTAGAGGACCCAGTTGCGAAGTCCGCGAGCCGTTGGAGGCGCGTTCTCGACCGGAGCGCCGTGAAGCCTTGGGCCACCGCGTCCGGGAAGGAATCCCCAGGAATGATTGCGGAAGAATCCCGAATTGCCATGGTTCAGCTCGAACCGCTTTCCCGCTACTCCTATCCAACCCTCAACGCGTCCAGCGATCTCGTACGTCATCCGCTCTAGGAGCAGCCGTCCATCGATCCTCAATGCGCTCAGCGGACCGTGAAAGGGAACCCCGACGCTGTGGCAGACCAGGTCACAGCTGATTCCGTACTGGTTCTCTTCGAGCACCAATCTGATAGATTCCATCGGCTCGAGGATCTCGATCCGCAAAGGGCCTGCTCCGTAATGGTCGATTTCCGGGCGCAGGCGACGAGACACCCTGATGTTGTGCTGCATCCCTTCATGGCGGATGCATACGAATCCGTCGAGCACGTCGTTGTTCTGGTAGAGGCGTACGGTCGAAACGAGGGAAACGTCACCCGCGTCGTCACAGAGACAAATGTAATGGCCGTCGTTCCAGTGCTTGTCACCGCTGAGAACGGTGGCGAATGTGTCCGTGATTTGGTGGACTGGGTACTCATCGACCTTGGTTAGCATTCAGGGCCTCGCTATCTCGATGTTTTGGAGCAGTCTACGCGCCGGGACGTGGGAGGAGGATGCGGGTGCTCGGCCGAAAGCGGACCAGAGCCTTCCGGCCCGACGAGGAGGAGAGTTACGTCCCGGGCTATTCGTGAGCCGTTTGACGTGAAGAGTTTCATCAAGCTCACCGACGATGCGGCGGGGGCAGCGCGTCTTGGCGAGCGCTCGACCTAGCTTCAAAATGGATCTAGGTCGCCGAAGGAATAATTGTTACAAATTAACGGAAAGGAGAAAAATTTAATGTAGAAAGAAGATTCTCTTAAAAGGAAGTCTTTCGTTTAGGCTTACTCGTTATTGATTCGGAATCTTGCCATTCATTACTGCGATTGGCGCAATTATTGGATTTGGCATCTGAAAACCCCGGATAGGTTGGAAAGGGATGCAATGGGCCTGTTGCTTCGCTACCCCTCCGACCACATCAGGCCGGCCTCATGCGTCTCTGGATTGACATAAATCATTTTATCTGAACTGTTCGATTAGGCTAGACATGTTGGCAAACACGCAGGTTCCATAAGAAATCGTGTATTTCTGCCGTCGTTCCAGTCGGTAATGGTCACGCTTTTTGGCGCAAAGAAACCAGTTATGAGCACTACGTTGTATGTATGTCCGCTAAGAAATGAAATCATCCCTCGGCACCGGAAACACCGCCAAACCCTGCAGGGGTAATTCCCCTAGCTGAGTTTCATTTGCAAGTCTTGCCGTGTACGTGTGAGCTATTGTATTGCGATTCTTCGGGCGCGGGCGTACAACGCTGACAAGCGGTCCTGGTCGCCCGCTCCCGAGCGTTAACCGGGCGCAAAACCAGCGCAGGCAGGCCAACAAGCTCCCGCGCGGCTGCATCGGGCGTGACCGGGGAGGGTGAAATGGCTGCATCGAGGCAGCGGGCCGGGGAAGCGCCGAAGGCAAATGATCGGCTACAGGAACTTCTGGCACGGCCCGACCGGCCGCGCGCCAGCGAAGATCGGTACCGCTCACAGTGGACCTGGGACAGCGCGGTGAACGTCACTCACATTCGGGGAAACTGCAGCTCGGGCTGTTCGCTTACGGCCTTTGTCAAGGATGGAGAAGTCATCAGGGAAGAGCAGAATGCCATTTACGAGCAAACGTCGCCGGACGTTCCTGACTTCAATCCCCGCGGCTGCCTCGCCGGCTGTGTCTACAGCCAGCAGATGTACGATCCGACCCGCATCCTCCATCCGATGAAGCGAACCGGTCCCCGAGGTGGCGGACGATGGGCAAGGGTTTCGTGGGACCGAGCGCTTGAGGAGATAGCGGATCGCCTCCTCGACACGGTGGAGCAACATGGTCCCGAGTGCATCGTCAGCGAGATCGGTACCAACGGGGACTACGGGAACTCTTCTGCAATGGAGGGCCATCTTCTTGGGCCGGGCCTGGGTGCCGTTGCTAT
>DASCML010000145.1:0-15102 GCA_036010925.1 Dehalococcoidia bacterium
GTCGACGCAGCCGCAAAGGCGGCGGGCGAGAAGACCTGGCGGTTGCCGATGTTCAAGGACTACGACGAGTACGTGAAGAGCGACGTGGCCGATATCAAGAACACGACTTCGCGCGGGGCCGGAACGATCGCCGGCGCCAAGTTCCTCGAGCGGTTCGTAGCCGACACGCCCTGGGCGCACCTGGATATCGCAAACGTGGACATCTCATCAGCCGATAAGGGTTGGGTATCGAAGGGTGCAACAGGTTACAGCGTTCGTACGCTGATCAACGTCGCGACTGGGCTGGAGGGCTAAACCGGGAGCCAGTACTGCTGCCCGTCACGCATGACCTTGGCCAGCTGGCCCTTCTCAAAGATGAATTCGAGGTGGGCGAGCGTCTCGCCAACGGCCGCTCTCTGCATAAACGGCTCGAAATCGGTGAGCATTCCCGTCGCCCACTTCACCCGGCCCGCGACCTCCCAAGCGGTTGAGCCGCCGGTGTCAACGCAGCGCAGCATCTCGGCCAGCCGCTCGTGGTGGTGCGTCTCGATTTCACCAATACGCTTCTTCAGCTCACAGGTGTCAAATTCGTGCGCGGGCAATACATAGTCAACGTCCAGGTCCAGCATCTTGTCGAGGGACCGGATGTAGTCACCCAGGGGGCTGCCATGAGTCTGGGCATGGATCGAGACATTAGGGGTGATCGTCGGGAGGATGTGATCTCCCGTGAAAAGGATCTTACGGTTTGGCTCATAGAGGCAGATGTGACCCGGGGAGTGACCGGGCGTCCAGATGATCTCGAAGTCGTAATCACCGACCCGGATAACCTCACCGCCTTTTACCTCGGTATCAGCCGGCACCGGCGCTACGCGGTCGATCATGTTCATTGAGCCCTGGGCCATTGTGGGCGAGTCGAGAGCAGGGACACCGTGCGTTTCCATGAAGTGCGACATCTCATCGGTGAGGTGGCGGGGCGCGAGGTAGCGGCTGTTGATCACCTCGGCGTCTTGCTCGTGGATCACAACCTCGCAATCCGAGAGGCGCTTGAGCCGACCCGACATGCCGTAGTGATCCGGGTGCACGTGGGTGATCACCAGCTTTGTGATCGCTGTCGGGTGGGAACCGTGCTCCTTCATGTCTTCCTCGAGGGCCTGATAAGCACTGTCCGTGTTCCATCCACAGTCAACAAGCACCACTTCGTCCCCTGCCGTGATGAGGTACGGGAGAACGTAAGGCAACCCTTTTACGGCCCTAGGGCCATCGGCGTACGCCCGTCGGATGCGCCGGGCCTCCTCGATTTCATACTGGGGAAACGGAGTAAGAAGCTGATAAATGCCCTCAAGAATCTTCATTTGTCAACTCGCAGGTGGGGCTCGCAGCCGGTGACGGTCTGCGGCGGAAGGTGTCGCCGGGTCGACGCCGATCGTACGCTCGGGAATGAAAACGGGCCAAAGACTCGCTACGAGCATCTCTGCTCTGGCGACATAGCAACCGGCGACCGTTCAGAAGGTCAAATGCTCACTCGGTCTAATAATTCTTCGTGCGACACTGGCTAGACTGAGCGTCGTCTGTCGACAAATGGAGCAACGGGATGTCTATCCAGGTAACGCTTATCTCTCACTCAGAGTATCCGCTTCGGTCGCTCTATATGGCGTACCGTACCTGCTACAGCCAGCTGACTCCCCAGCAAGTTTGCGACCGGATCGAAAGCGACCGGATCACTCATGTCCAGATGCGAGACTTCATCGAAGAGCGATTGAAGACCGGCCACGCGAGCCCCCTCGAGCAGGTCTGGTTTGAACTTGGCATTTCCGGCGTCTCGCGGGCGTTCAGTCATCAGTTCGTTCGCCATCGCGTCGGGATCTCCTTCGAACAGCAAAGCCAACGCTACGTGACATACAAGAAGGGTGCCTTCCCCTACACGGTCCCGAAAACGGTCGCCAAGGCCGGACTCAGCGATGAGATGGAGGAGCATTTCAAAAAGGTGGGAGAGCTTTACGAGAAGATGGTCGAGGTGGGCATCCCGGCCGAGGACGCTCGCTTCCTTCTTCCCAATGCGACCAACACGAACTTCAAGATCACGGTCAATCTCCAGTCTCTTCTTCACATCTGCGACCTGCGGCTGTGCACAAGAGCACAGTGGGAGTTTCGCAAGGTCGTTGCGCTCATGAGGGCAGAGGTTGTGAAGGTCGTGCCTGAGATCGGACACTATCTCCAGCCAAAGTGCGGAGAGTATCGATTGGGCTACTGCGACGAGTCGTACGAAGACTGGCAGGGATGTCCGATCGGCCGCGTACGCCCGCACAAGCAAGTCCTGCTCCAGGTATACGATTCCTACCGAAAGGGTGAGATTCAGCCGTTGCGGGACGAGGACTGGGCCGCTATCGAGGAGCGGGCCTAGAGCCCCGAAGGTACGATTACTCTGTGCCCGGTCGACGTCGCGCCCTGATCCCTGCGCTTCCGCTACCCAAGCGAGCGCTCCCTTGGATTCTTTTTTTCCTCGGACTGCTCAGCATCGCCTATGGTTCGATTGCCGGAGACTTGGCCGGTCTCTCGATTGGCGTGATCGCGGTCGGTGGGGCACTGCTTTCCTGGACGGCCGAGTGGCTTCTCGGATCCGTTCCGCCGCAAAACGAGGACGAAGACGAGACAGATGCCTGATCATCCCCGAGGCGAGAACCGAGCCGTCCGACTGGCAAGGCTCGGGCTAACCGACTACGAGCCGGCTTACGAACTCCAACGCACGCTGAACTCTGAGTTGCGGGGGGAGAGGGGAGGCCCGGGCTGGCTCCTCGTTACGGAGCACCGGCCAGTAATCACATTGGGGCGCAATCATCCAACGGCAGACCTCAAGGGGACGCCTGAGGAGGTTGCTGCTGCTGGTATTCCCATCATCCAATCGGACCGCGGCGGCGACATCACTTACCACGGACCGGGCCAACTGGTGGCCTATCCCATCGTCGACCTTCGCGACTGGGGAGTAGGGCCCGTCGATCTTGTCTGCGGTCTTGAAGCGACGGCAATCCGGGTCGCTTCGAGCTTTGGTATTTCAGCCGAACGGCGCGAGGAGGCCAGGGGAGTGTGGGTCGGAGAGCGGAAGCTCGCGTCAGTAGGAGTGCGCGTAAGCGGCGGCGTGTCGATGCACGGCATCGCGATCAACGTTTCCCCCAACTTCGCCCATTTTGAACTCATCAACGCCTGCGGCATGCCCAACGCCGAGGTGACCGGCCTGACACGCGAGGCCGGCGTCATGGACATGGGCCAAGGGCTGGACCTGCAGCGCGTGACACAGGAATTCATCGAAGCATTTGCCGTCGAATTTCACTGCGAGGTTCTTGCGTTCCCCGTCTCTTGAAGTCCACCCTCGGGCCAGCGAATCCGGTGTCATGCTCGATTGACCCTGCGATGCGCGGCACCCACAATCAGAACATCTGTTCCACTGGATACTCCGATGGCTAAACCTCCTCCCGCTTACCCGGTTCCAGCCGTGCGGCCGGTCCCCGTCGATGCGGTCGCTGAGCTCGTCGTCGCCCAGCTGCAGTCCAGGCCGACCGACACTCACGTCCGCCGCATCCCGGCGCGAGAGCCGAACTTTGGCAAGTGGCCGTCGGGGTTAGATGAGCGATTGATTGCGGCATTGCGGACCCGTGGAATTGAGAACCCATACACACACCAGGAGGAGGCGATCAGTCACGCACTCGGGGGTAACAACGTGGTGGTTGTGACACCGACCGCCAGTGGCAAGACACTCTGCTACAACGCCCCGGTCCTGAGCACGATTCTCAGCGACCAGTCGGCCCGTGCACTCTACCTCTTCCCGACAAAGGCCCTTGCACAGGACCAGCTCGACGAATTATTGCTGCTTACCGACAGAGTCGACGCCGCCATCGGAGTCCACACGTACGACGGAGATACACCCTCTGACGCGCGACGCGCAATTCGCCAGTCAGGTCACATAGTTCTTACGAACCCGGACATGTTGCACAGCGCCATCCTTCCTCACCACACGAAATGGGCGAAACTTTTTGAGAGCCTCGAGTTCGTGGTGGTCGACGAGCTCCACACCGCCCGGGGGGTTTTCGGGAGCCACATCGCGAACGTACTCCGGCGACTGCGTCGGCTTTGCCAGTTCTATGGCGCGGACCCGGTTTTCATCTGCTGCTCAGCGACGATCGCAAACCCGCGGGAGCTCGCCGAGATGCTCGTGGGTGACCAAGTGGAGCTGGTCGGCTCGAATGGCTCGCCTGCCGGCGAGCGCGTGCTTGTGGTGCACAACCCGCCTGTAGTGAATCGCCAGCTGGGTATCCGCCAGTCCGCCCTCCGCACTTCTCAGGACATAGCGTCGACGCTGCTCCGAGACGGAGTACAGACGATCGTGTTCGCATCCAGCCGCGTCCGCGTCGAACTGCTCCTCACCTACCTTCGCAAGTCGCTCCGGAGCCATCCCGGCTCACCGCACCGCATCGCCGGCTACCGCGGCGGCTACCTCCCAAACGAGCGGCGGAAGATCGAACGGGGCCTGCGAGATGGAACGATCAGGGGGGTGGTCACAACCAACGCGCTGGAACTGGGAATCGATATCGGTTCGATGGGTGCGAGCGTGGTAACCGGATACCCTGGATCGCTCGCCAGTCTCTGGCAGCAGTTTGGACGGGCCGGGCGAAGCCAGGGCACGGCCGTGTCGGTGCTTGTTGCCTCTTCAAATCCGCTCGACCAGTACGTCGCGACACACCCGAACTTCCTCTTCGAGGCCCCCATCGAGCAGGCTCTAATTGATCCCAACAACCTCAATATTCTCGCCAGCCACCTAAAATGCGCGGCCTTCGAACTGCCCTTTGAAGAGGGGGAGGCATTTGGGCCCCATACAGGCGAGATGCTCGACATTCTGGTCGAGGAGGGGGTGCTCCAGCGCTCCGGTTCCCGGTACTTCTGGATGACCGAAGCCTATCCGGCCGAGAGTGTAAGCCTCCGAACAGCCAGTACCGACAACTTTGTCATCATCGAAAAAGGTCCCGAACCGCGTGTCATCGGTGAGTGCGACAGGCCAAGCGCGCCGCTGCTGATCCACGAGGACGCGATCTACATCCACCACGGACAGCAGTACCAAGTCGAGTGGCTCGATTGGGACGACAAGAAGGCATACGTCAGGGCTGTGGACGTGGATTACTTCACCGACGCCCGGCTCGCGGTCGAGCTGAAGGTCCTCGAATCTTTTAATGAATCTCTGGTGGCACCCGACACAGGCAAGCACGAAGTTGGGGAGGTGGCGATCACCTACCTCGCCACAATCTTCAAGAAGGTGAAGCTGAACACGCACGAAAACGTTGGTTGGGGGAAGATCGCGATCCCCGAAGCGAATCTGCACACTACCGCCTACTGGATCAGCTTCGGAGGCGAGGCCATAAAGGGTCTTGGCCGCGACGAGATCACCTCAGGTCTTTCGGGAATCGCTCACCTCGCCCGGAACCTGGCGCCAGTGCGTTGCCTCTGTGACGCGCGGGATATCGGGGCCGAATCCCAGGTCCGCTCTCCCTTCACGGGACACCCCACCGTCTTTCTCTACGACACGGTCCCAGGCGGCATCGGACTGGCCGAGCGCCTGTGGGAATGCCGCGAGGAACTGCTTGAGGCATGCCTGGTCACAGTCGTGACCTGCGATTGTGATTCGGGGTGCCCCGCCTGCGTTGGCCCCCAGCTCGATGAGAAGAGCTCCGCCAAGAAGGCCGCCCGCCGCATGCTTGAGCGCCTAAGCTAGACGCCAGACCAGAAAACCCGCCGATTCCAGTCGGGAGCATATGTCAAGGTTATGTAGTAGTCGTTATGCTGAGCGGAGCATAACGCGCTCTGGAGCCACCCTTTCGAATGCTAAAGTCGGTCGCGGTCGTATTTCTCGCACTCCTGATGCTCACCGCGTGCGGGGGGGACGACGACGACGGGGACCGAATCGGCGGCACACTGATCCTAGCCACGACTACGAGCACAAGGGACAGTGGCCTCCTCGACTCGCTGATGCCGGTCTTCGAGGACCGTACAGGCATCGAGGTCAAAGTGATCGCGGTCGGTTCCGGCGCGGCCCTCGAAATGGCCAGGGAAGGCAACGCCGATGCGGTGCTCGTGCATTCTCCGGCTGCGGAACTGGAGTACGTGGGGAGCGGCGACCTTTCCGACGGGCAACTGGTCATGCACAACGATTTCGTGATCGTCGGCCCCTTGTCGGACCCGGCAGGAACCTCCTCCTCCGTCAACGTCGGCGAGGCGTTGTCGCTGATCGCTTCCTCGGCCATCTTTGTCTCAAGAGGGGATGATTCCGGAACCCACAAGAAGGAGTTGCAGCTCTGGGAAGCGGCTGGCGTTGACCGCTCGTCTGCCAACCAGATCGAAGAAACAGGGCAGGGGATGGGCGCGACGCTTCAGATCGCCTCGCAGAAGCGAGGCTACACCCTCACCGATCGGGCCACATACCTCACCCAGGAGGATGACCTCGACCTCCAGATAGTATTCGAGGGAGCCCAAGTCCTGCTGAACATCTACCACGTCTACGCGGTCAATCCAGAGCGGCACACTCAGGTCAACGCAGAACAAGCGCAGGCGTTCATTGCATTTATGGTTAAGGCGGAGACCCAACAGCGGATCGCCGAGTATGGGATCGCCGAGTTTGGTCAGCCTCTCTTCTTCCCGGACGCGTGGGAACAAGAGCCGAGGACAGGTTAGGGATGGAGGCAATCTGGGACGGTCTACTGGAGGCGATTCGGCAGGTTGCAAGTGGGGATCGAGAACTGCGGGAGATCGCCGTTCGAACGCTCCTGGTCTCGGGAACAGCAACCGCCCTGGCTGCTGCCGCGGGCATCCCTCTGGGCCTAGCGCTGTCGCGAGCAAGGTTCCAGGGACGGATCCCGGCGATGGCTGTTCTGAACGCCGGCATGGGGTTCCCGCCAGTGATTATCGGCCTCGTCGTGTGGCTGCTTCTGCTCCGCAGCGGACCCTTCGGTGACCTAGGGCTCGTCTACACGAAGAGGGGAATGATCGCTGCCCAGGTCATCCTCGCCTTCCCCGTCATCGCTGCCTTTTCAGCGGCCGCCTTTCAGGCGCTTCCTTCTGAACTCGGCGACCTCCTCCACGTGCTGGGGGCAGGACGAATCAGGCGACTGCTGTTGCTCTCGCGAGAGGCCAGGCTCGGTCTGGCTGCTGCCGTGATGGCTGGATTCGGGTCCGCCGTGTCAGAAGTGGGGGCGTCGATGATTGTCGGAGGCAACCTGGCGGGAAACACACGCGTGCTGACCACGTCGATCGTCACCGAGACCAGCAGAGGCAGAAACGATAATGCGATGGCCCTTGGGATAGTCCTCCTGGGACTAACGTTCCTGGTGGCTGGAGTGCTGACGGTTGTCCAGCAGCGCGGTATCCGGAAATGACCGTCAATTTCGAGTGTGTGGTGGTGCGTAAAGGAGGCCACGTAATCCTTGATATCCCATCGCTGGCCCTGGCCAGCGATGGAGTGACAGCAGTTCTCGGCCCCAACGGGTCCGGCAAGACAACGCTGCTGCGATGCGCCGCCGGGCTCGAGGAAGCACATCATGGTCACGTCTATCTCGCTGAGTCGATGAATCGATCGCCAAGCGTTTCCGTCGCCTTCCAGTCGCCCGTGTTCGTCCACGGAACAGTGCGACGTAACCTAGACCTCGCGCTGGCCCTACGGCGCGTGGCGCCCGCCGAACGGTGGTCCCGGATTGAGCGGTATGCCGCCCTGCTGGGTATCTCGGCGCTCCTGGAACGAGATGCACGCTCGCTGTCCGGGGGCGAAGCCCAGCGGGCCAATCTTGCCAGGGCGCTCGCAGTCCCGGCCGACGTAACGCTTCTCGACGAGCCGCTTGCCGGCGTGGACGATCCAACAGCCCAGGACCTCCTCGGCTTGCTCCCCAACGCGTTCCGGGCAGCAGCGGCGCCAGTGGTCGTGGTGACGCACGAACGCGACGAAGCGCTTCGGCTTGCTGACAGGGCCGTCGTTGTGCTCGATGGCCTTGTTGCAGCGCAGGGGGACCTCCCCGACCTGTTTCGCTCACCGCCGACGCCAGCAGTGGCGGCGCTGCTCGGCTACACGCTGGTGCCAGTCGACAGTCGCTTGGTCGCCATCGCGCCAGGTGAGCTGCGCCAAGGCACTCACGGGTTGAAGCTTGAACTCGCAGTGGACCGGATACACGACCTCACATTCCGACGAGAGGCTCATGGCCTGATCGGGGATGTTAGGGCAACAGCGTGGGTAGGGGACGATGTCTCTCCAGGCAGGACAATCGAGGTGGTCGCACGAAGAGACAGGGTCGTGGAATTCGATTCAAACGGCGCCCGAGCAGCGGACCGGATTAGGTCGCAAGGAACTCCTGAACCACCTTCGTGAATTCAGCTGGCTGATGCAGCGGGACCTGGTGACCGGCGTTCGAAATCACTGCACCGCGAGCGTCGGGCAAACGGTCCACCATCTGATCCTGAATGTCCTGCGATAGGACCTTGCTCTTTTCAGCGCGGACCACGAGGGTCGGACATTTGATGTGCTCGAGGCTCTCCCAAAGAAACGGTATCTCAACAATAGCACCACGCCCCGTTGCCTGGTGAATCGACGGATCGAAGCGGAACACAAGTTGCCCGGTCTCCTCATCAAGCGAGAGTGCCGCCGCGATCTGACGCATCAGGAATTCGTCGCCCTGGTCGGGATAGATGCCGCGGAAGTGCTCGAAGGCGGCAGCCTCAGTGGGGAATCCGCGCGCGGCGCCAGACCTGGCCTCTCCCGTGCTACGACGAATCCCTCGTGCTCCCTGGTCGGCCATCTGGGGGCCCATGTCCACCAGCACCAGCTTGCGGATGCGATGGCTGTGATCACGTGCGTACGCCATTGCGACCCTGCTCCCGATACTATGCGCCACCAGATCGAAAGTCTCAATCTCGAGTTCATCCAGCATGGCTTGCAGATCGCGGGCGAAGGCCCAGACAAGATAACCACCGGGAGCGTGCTCGCTTTCGCCGTGGCCGCGAAGGTCGGGTGCGAAGACCTCATATTCTTGGGCGAGCTCCTGTGCGATGTGCTCCCAGTACCTGCCGTGATTCATGAGGCCGTGGAGTAACACGAGCTGATCCGAACCCGGCTGGCCCCAACGGAGGAAGTGCAGGTTCAATCCATGAAGTGCGAGAAAACCATCCTCGCTCTCGAAAGGAGCCGGTGATCGTGGTTCTGCCGTAGACATGGGTGGAGAGTATAGCGGGCCACCGCGCCGGGCGCGGTGGCCCGCCGTGCTGGGTGCTGCGTGCCCGCTTTGTCGAGCCGCCTGCGCGAAGCTGCGACCATCTGACCCTTATCATTCTCGGAGTGAGCCGAACCAGGATCGTGTTAGTAGGGGACACTCATGCTTTCGGCTGGAATGAGCTACATCCGCGGGTTCGCTCGGCGGTCGCCGAGGCCGATATCGCGGTGCATGCCGGAGACATCGTTCGCATGGCGGTCGTTCGAGGAATGCGGGCTGCAGCGAAGCGATTATTTGTCGTTCACGGTAATTCGGACCCACCTGAGCTCCGGGCCAAATTCCCCGACCGGGTGAAGTTCGAAGTCGACGGTGTGCGAGTTGGGGTCACGCACCCCGCCTGGGGAGGACCTGAATTTCCGCCGGAGGTTCTCCTCGCCGACTTCCCTGAGGGGGTCGACGTCATCATGTACGGGCATCTCCACACGCCCGTTAATGAATCACAAGGCGACGTTCTCTTTCTGAACGGCGGGCAGCCCTACAGCCAGTTTCTTGTGCCGGTGACCATTGCCTGGCTGACGATCGAGAACGGCCAAGCCAGCGGTGAGATCGAGCTGATCGAGCCGGCAAGGACGTAGATGGGCCTTCTACTCCTCGAACAGTCGAAAACGAACACCCCCGGCGTCGGCAGGAAGTACATCCCAGGCTGGAATCGCGGGCCCGGTGCCTGCCTGAGCCGGTTCGACGCCGCTCCCACGCAGTGCCTCGAGCGCCCTCTCGACAGAACCAACTTCAAGAGCTAAGTGATGAATGCCTGGCCGGGATCCCTCCGGCAACCCAAGCCGGCCGTGGACAAACTCGAACCGCAATTCGCTCTGAGGCATGCGCATCACGGCTAGAGATTCCCCCGTCGTTGAGTCGGTCGAGCGGGCTTCGAGGTCCATGCCGAAGACACGCTCCTGGAATTTGATCTGCTCATCGAGATCCGGGCTATCAATCGACACTAATCTGGCACGCTTCACGTCACAGATTCCGCCACCGGTAGTGCGTCGATCGACCTCTCTCTCTTCGCGGTGAGAAACGAACAGCTGGTATAGCACTCCGCGACTGTCGCGTGGGTGAACATAGGTCACATACCACTCGCCGTCGTCCTGCACTCCGCCGAAGGGATCGACCCCGAGGCGCTCGAGCTCCGATGCCGCGGCATTGATGTCCTCGACCTCGATGGTGATGTGGTGTGGGCCTGGACCAGCGGTATTGAGGAACTTCTGCACGAAGTTCTCAGGCCCATTGGGCGTGATGACCTCGAATTCAAGGTCGGCCCCGGGAATCTGGCTCACGCAGCCCGAAAAGTCGTCCGCACCCAAGCCATCCCAGCTCGAGAGAAACTTGAATCCGAACAGCGATTGGAGGCGATCTGCCTGTGAACGCCAGTTCGCAGCAGCCATGGAGACGTGGTCGAGGCGCTTAATCTGTAGCACTAATGGTGAGCCCGGTTGAAAGGTCCCCGTATGGTACGTTTCGCCCCATGCTCGAACAAACAGGAGACGTGAGTACAGCCGCGATCCTGATCAATCCGGCTGCGAGTAGGGCATCGAAGTTCAGGCAATCGCGGGCATTGAAGATCCTGGGTTCGTATGGGGTAGAAGCCTCAGTCCGGATAGCTGAAGAGCCCGGGGACCTGCAGACCTTGTCTAAGTCGGCGGCGAACGGCGGGGTCGACCTTGTATTCGTCGTCGGAGGTGATGGCGCAGTCAGGGAGGTGGCTGATGGGCTCGTGGGAAGCGAGTCGGCACTTGCGGTCCTGCCGGCGGGCACAGCCAACGTCTGGGCGAAGGAAATCGGCGTTCCAAACCGATTCGGGGAGGCCATCAGGGCCCATGTCCAGGGGCAGCGACTGAGGGTCGACCTGGGACGGGCGGGCAATGAGCCCTTCCTGCTGATGGCAAGTCTCGGCTGGGATGCCGAGATTGTCCGCCGGGTCGGCGGAACGTGGAAGAAACGCCTTGGCGAGCTCGCTTACGTGGCGCGAGGCATTACCCTTCTGCCAAAGTTTCATCCCGTCCAACTCGACTGGGCTACCGATGGCGAAGAGAGAAGAAACCGGATCGCTCTGATGGTGGTGAGCAACACCAGTCTTTATGGCGGAAGAGTGAGGTTTTCTCCTAAGGCAGTGATCAACGACGGCCTCCTGGACGTCTGCACGTTAGCGCCCTCACAACGGGGGGATGGTGTTCGCCTGACAACGCTCCTTGCGAGGGGGCGCCTGAGCGGCGCAAGGGGTGTCATCGAGCTTCAATCGCGAGACATCGACATCGCAACGCACGGGGTTCCCTATCAGCTAGATGGAGACGCGGGTGGATTCAGCCCCGTGAGGTTCCACGTTGAACCGGAGGCCCTGATGGTCAGCCTACCGCCGGGCCCGCTGCCTCGCCTGTTCCGCTAGACAGGGCCGTTCCGGAAATGTCCTCAGCTCTCGGCGTGGAGATCATTCCCAGGGCTTCGTAAACGGGCGCCGGAGTCTCGTCCCGAAGATTCCGCGCAAGTCCGACAATCAGGACAAAGCAAGCTATGGTCAGGACAACCATGAGACTGATGGAAAACACGTCGAGCCAAGAAGCGTCAGGGGCCCGCTCGGCGAGAAAGACATCGCCGTAGTTAACGTAAGCAAGGAAGTTCCAGAATGCGTGAATAGCAACACCACTGAAAAACATTGGTGTTAATTTTCCCCGCCGCCGGAGGAGCCCGTACAAGTCCACAGCCGCCAGTCCGGCAGCAGCGCTATGGACGACCGCGGTTCCCGAACGTGCCAGGGCGAACGCCCACCACTGGCCGCCGATCGTGCGTTCTGCGTAAGCCTGCTGTTACAGCAGCGAGATGCTGTTGACGAACGTTTCAGCGATGTTGAACCCGGCTCCGGCCAGAGCTCCCCAGAGAAAGCAGCGAACAAGTCCACCACGCCGGTAGAAGAACAACGCGACGACGAACCCCTTCATGAACTCTTCGTTTAAGGGAGCGGACACCGACAGGACTGAAAGGGCGTAGACGATCCCCCAGTCGGTGGAGATTGTTTTGAACCGATCGACCAGGTCTCCGACACCGTCGCCCACCGTTTCAACAAAGACGAACCCGGCGAGAATGATGTACAGAGCATTGAGAAAGCCCGCCAGTACATGCTGCGAGCCCGACGACGAAGCCCCGTCGTCTCAACTACTCGCCTTCGAACCTGCTGAGCGCTCCCGCCACGACAACGAATCGCCCCGAGGCCTTCGTAAGTACATCGCGGACACGGTCCGGTTCCGAGGTAGTGACCAGCACCTGTTGGAATTGACCCAAGAAGTCGAGCACGCCTTTCCGACGGCCGGCGTCGAGTTCGCTGAGAATGTCGTCAAGAAGAACAACCGGACCGTCCCCAAGGGAGTCCCGGAGGTAGGTGGCCTCGGCGACTCTGAGCGCGAGCGCTGCTGTCCTCTGCTGTCCTCGAGACCCAAACGCCCCAGCGGCGAGCCCATCGATTTCGACCTCGAAGTCATCCCGGTGCGGTCCGTACAAGGTCGTCCCGGCACCTATTTCCTTGCTTCGTGAGTCAGCCAGCACCGAGAGCGTGCGTTGAATCCAGCCCTCTGAGTCGAGTGGGCTGTCGACATCCCGAAGCGCCCCAAGAGCGGGCTTATAGGTAATGTCGAGGCGCTCTCTGCCGTCGCTGAGCTTCGCCATCTGCTCAGCAGCGGCGGGCACAACACCGGCGAGGGCATTTGAACGGCTCGTGAAGATTATTCCCCCTTGGTGGGCGAGCTCCTGGTCCCAGAAAGAAAGCTCAGCCGCCGACGCGTCGCCTGCCTGGATGCGCTTAAGCAGGCTGTTTCGCTGGGGGAGCACACGAGAGTAACGCTGCATCGCCCGCAGATACCCTCGATCCACCTGCGAAATCATCATGTCGAGATAGCGCCTGCGCATCAGCGGAGGACCAGCGACGATTTCTATGTCGAGGGTCGTGAAGAGAACCGCCGCGAGCTCGCCGACGGCCTCCGATGCGCGCTTGACGACCCCGTTCACGCGAACTCGCTTCCCCGCCCGCTCAGATCCCTGGGGCCCGCGCCCGACGACCGCAACCTCTAGCTGTACCAATCCCGCCTGGCGCTGCGCGTCACAGACCAGTCGGGCGATCGGGAACTCGGTCTCGATGACCTCCCTGCGAACGAGGTCGGAATCGGTGCTTGCACGGCTCGAACGCAAGGTTGAGAGGAGGTAGATCGCCTCGAGCAGGTTGCTCTTACCCTGGGCGTTGTCGCCGACAAACAGGTTGAGACCCGGGCCTAATTCAACCTCTAAGTCGGCGTAATTCCGGAAGTTCTGCAGTTCGATTCGAGAAATGAACACTCGTCGTTATACGACCTTTACCAGGATAGGAGTATATGCCAACGCCTTTTACAAACAGGTCAACGCCCACCAATCCGAACGGCCCTGATGAGGCGAGAACAACTGCTCACTTGTCTAAGCATTCGCCTTGTCCGCCCATGAACTCAGCCATATAATCCCGCCGATGGGGTGTAGCCAGTGAAAGTCCAGGTACTCCAGGAAAACCTTCAACGTGGGCTCGGCATTGTTGGCCGCGCTGTCGCCACGCGCTCTACGCTTCCAATCACAGCGAACGTTCTTCTCCTGACAGATGAGGGCCGTCTGAAGCTGGGAGCCACCGATCTCGACATCTCGATAAGCGCCTGGATCGGCGCAAAGATCGAAGAAGAGGGTGCAACAACAGTGCCGGCCCGCCTTCTCAGCGACTTCGTCGCGTCGCTGCCACCCGGTACCGTGCTATTCGAAGTCCCCGAGCGAGGGCGCCTGGTGAAGCTCGAGTGTGCGCGCAACGAGGCGTCGATGAACGCTATGGATGCTGAGGATTTCCCGCGGCTCGGTTCGATCGACGAGGGAGTCGTCGTCAATCTCGACGCTAAGGATTTACGCCGTGCCATCGAACGAGTCGAGTTTGCCGCGGCCAGCGACGATTCTCGGCCGGTGCTCACCGGGGTTCACGTCAAAGTTGAGGGCTCGACGGCCAAGTTCGCCGCCGCAGATGGATTTCGCCTGGCGGTGGCCGATCTCGCGCTTTCAGAACCGTCGCCAGAGGACTTCGACGTCATCATTCCGGCGCGCGCATTCCGTGAGCTCTCACGCCTGCTCGCAGATGCGTCCGAGCCGTTGGAGATGCGAGTGAATCCGCAGCGGACGCAGGTGCTCTTCAGAATGACGGACATTGAGCTCCTAGCGCAGCTGATCCAGGGCACCTTCCCGAACTACTCGAATCTCATCCCGGCCAGCCACCAGACGCGAGCAGTGATGAGCGTGGACGAATTCGAGCGAGAGACGCGAATCGCGGCGATCTTCGCCCGCGACGGGAGCGGAATTATTCGCCTCCAATTCGCGCCCGGATCGGGCGGCATGCCGGGCAAGCTCACGATCAGCGCCCGCGCCGAGGAAGTCGGCGATAACAACGGGGAAGTGGACGCCGTCATCGAAGGGCAGGAGGCAAAGATCGCCTTCAACTCTCGTTATCTGACCGACGTCCTGAATGTCCTCGATGATTCCGTCGCGCTGGAGATATCTAGCCCGAGCGCGCAGGGCGTCTTGCGACCTATCGATGACGACGGGTATGTGCACGTTGTCATGCCGATGTTCGTGCAGTGGTGAGAAACGTCATCAGATAGGGTGCCCTTCGCCACCGTCACGGTAGCTAAGAGCGAGGGCCGCTATCTGGTTGAGCCACCCGGCTGCGGCTTCGTCACGAACCCGGCTGGCCACTTCTTGGCAGATCGAGGGAATTTCAGCGGCGGTCGATATTCTTTAGTTGATTCGGCCCGACACTCGCCTCTAGGTGTCGTGTCAACTAGTCCCGGTG
>DASCML010000146.1:0-6053 GCA_036010925.1 Dehalococcoidia bacterium
GTCATCTATGGCTCGCCGACAGAGTGGGAAGGGGCGCCCGAGCCGGTCGAGCACTTAGTACAAGGCCGACCCTCCGAAGGGTAAGCGTCGCGACGCAGACAAACTAACATCGCGGGAATTCAACTCATCTGAAAACCGAGGGTAGAGCGATGGGAACGCCCAATGAAGCAGAGATCAAAGCCCTGGTGGGTCACGAATTCCCAGGGGGTGACTACACAGTCGCCCACTGGGAAAACTTCTTGCTTACGGAGTGCACGGGCGGCGAGTTGCTTCCCGGCGGCATGGTGCACCCCGTGGTCATGTTTCACATGCCCATCATCGGCGCAGGCACCAGCATCGGAGAAATGTTTGCCTTGGGGCAAGCAGCGTCTGACTTCTCTATCGGGATTGAGAGTTACGACTGGGAGTTCTTTCAACCGATTCTCGAAAATATGCAGTATTCGATATCGGCGCGAGTCACGGAGGCTGACCGGCGCCGGAGCGGCGAGCGAGTATTCGATCGGATCCAGTTTCAATTCGATGTGGCCGATTCCAGAGGAACGCTAGCAGCACGCAGCACGATTACCTGGGCTTACGGGAGGAGCAGCGATGCAAGTTAAAGTCGGAGATACGATTCCCGACTGGGTGATGGAGAGCGTGGCGCCTGAGCGCATGCGCACCATGGCGGCGATTCTACGCGACCCGAATCCAGTGCATTGGGATCGCAAAACCGTCGCCAAGCTCGGCTACGGTGATCACACCATCAACCAGGGGCCTCTCGGGTTGAGCTATATGGTGAACATGCTGCACGCCTGGGCCGGACCGACCTGTCTAAAGCGCCTGGTGATGCGGTTTCCGATGGCTGTGCTCGACGGAGACCACATCGTCGCCAAGGGCGAGGTGACCGACATGCGCGATGAGGACGGAGAAAGGGTGGCCGAATGCCGGGTCTGGCTGGAGCGGAAAGGCACCGACCCGCCGCTCGAAGGTGAGGCGACGGTGCGCCTGGCCTAGCAGTTGGCGAGGACGCCTACGAGGATCGGAGTTCCCTTGCCCTCGGCCTCTTTAGCCATAAAAGCCCGAACGTCAGATGTTCCCGCGAAGCCTCGGATCTAAGACGTCTCGGAGGGAATCACCGAGAAGGTTGAATGCGAGCACCGTAAGGCTAAGCGCCAGGCCGGGGAAAACTGCTATCCACCACGCCTGAGTGAAGTACGACCATGCATCTCCCCCGAGATCCCCACCCCACGATGGTTCGCCGACCGCTACCCCGACGCCGAGGAAGCTGAGCCCCGCCTCGGTCAGGATCGCAGCCGGCAGCGTGGCACTGCCCGTAACGATCATCAAGCCGGCGATATTCGGGAGGATGTGGAGAGGAAGCGCAGCGCCACGGCCGCGATGACCCACAACACTGCTGCCGGGAGCCGGATCCACGTCCCTCCCGGCGTATCCGTGCGGCCCTAGCCCCCGCTCACTTGTTTCGCCGAGGCTCGTCACGAGCTCGTCGAGCTTCGCGCCCAAGGTTGATAAACACCAGCACCACGTTGGTGGCAAGGTCTCCAACTCGTTCTGCCCACCCCCCTGTGCGTCGAGAGCCAGTCACTCGACGCACAGGCCGTAAAGGCCCATTAACAAACTGTCAAAGTTCGAGCTGCCTCATAAGGAATGTTACCGAGCGGAAGCTCGATGCCTCCTGTCGTGTTCCCTTCGGGACCCTGGCCTAAATCTCGTGATGGACCTTGCCACACACGCGCCTAGCTCTGGCCACCGCCGGCTATCTCCTCCGCGAGTCTCTCCCGCGGTTCAAAGTCGCGAGCTAACTCAGGCTGCTTCTCGCGCATCATGCGCTGGATGACCAGGTGCATCCAGGCCAGACAGATCAGCGAAATGAGGGCGAGGAACATCCAGCTTGTGGTCCAAACCCCGGTAGCATTCAGCAGATAGCCGAAGATGATCGGACAGACGAACCCTCCCAGGCCGCCCAGAACTCCAACCATGCCGCCGACTACGCCCACTTCGGCGGGAAAGTACTCCGGAATATGCTTGTAGACGGCGGCTTTGCCGATTCCCAACAAGATGCCGACGAGAAACACCAGGCCCGTGAAGATCCAGACATTCGCCTGAAAGTATATGCGGGTGACGCCTCTGGCCAGAAGCTCTCGTTTAGTGACCTCGTCGCCCACCTCGACGGCAGGTTCGTGCCATGAAGATGACGTCGGAAAGACCAGTGTGCCCTCCGGTTCATAAGCAAGATTCGCTTCGTTCTTGAGCTTCAATGTATACTGCTTGTCGTCCACAACGATCTCGCTTCCCGAGACGGCAGTCACGGTGCCGGAGCGCAAGGCCAGGACACCTTCGCCGGGCGACCTGATGTCCATACGAGGCACGATCAGGAGCACGAAGAAGATAGTGCTGCTTCCCAGCACCCAGTACATGACCGTGCGGGCACCGAACCTGTCCGACGCCCAGCCTCCCAG
The DNA here is from genome assembly GCA_036010925.1 of Dehalococcoidia bacterium. GTDB lineage: Bacteria > Chloroflexota > Dehalococcoidia > Tepidiformales > Tepidiformaceae > DASCML01. Next base: position 2,457 of record DASCML010000146.1, read on the forward strand.
TGCCCGGATCACACCGGAAGGAAAGCTGAAGATGGCGGTCATCAATCCTGCCATGGCCACGCTCATCGAGTACACATTCACGTAATATGGGACAAGCCATTGTGCCAGTGCGACGAAGCCTCCGAAGACGAGGAAGTAGTAGAGCCCAAACCGCCAGACCCGAACATGCCTGAGGGGAGCCAGACGTTGGATCAGCGTCATCCCTGGCACCTGCTCCACCTTCCTCGACTCTGTAAGGAAGTAGAACAGTGCGGCGGTGACGACCAGCGCGACTGCGTACAGTCGAGGTAGCATCCGCCACCCGTCGAGGTCGACTCCGTCATCCGTGAGCATGTCGAGGAGCACGGGAGCGCCTATGACGGTGAGCGCTGCCCCCGCGTTGCCGGCGCCGAAGATGCCCAACGCGGTGCCCTGGTGCTCTTGTCTGAACCAGACCGAGGTGTAAGCGATCCCCACCGCAAAGGACGCACCACTCAATCCGAAACCCAGTCCGCCGAGCATGAACTGGAAATATGTGTCAGCGTAGCTCACCAAGAACATCGGCACGGCAGATATCAGGATCAGCAACGTGAAGACGATGCGTCCCCCGTATCTGTCGGTCAGCACACCCATGGGAAGCCGCATCACCGATCCAGTAAGCACCGGAATGCCGATCAACCACCCCATCTGGGCCTTGTCCCAGTCGAACACCTGGTTGTCTACCAAGAAGGTGATTAAGACGCCATTCATCATCCAGGCGGCGAAGCACACCGTGAAAGCCGCCGTGCTCATCACTAAGATCTTGTTTGCGCGAACTGCTTCACTCACCATTGATCGTCCCCACTAATGGTCGTCCCCACTAATGGTCGTCCCCACTAAATACATGGGTCTTAAGGAAGGTACGGGCCCCTTCCGTAGTTGCGATCGTCGCCCACGATATGGCACCAGCCCAGGCGCGCCGGAAACAGGAGCCAGCTGACCCACAGATACGCGTGCTGCTGGGGCCTGCGGCGTTACGGGTTGTCGAACTCACGCTTTGGTCCGAGGTAATACCACCAGTTGATCACAAGACAGCCCGCATAGAAGGCAGCGAAACCGAATAGCGCGAACTCAGGCCTCGCGGCATCGATCTGCGTACCGAACTCCGCCGGGACAATGAAGGCACCGTAAGCTGCGACCGCCGAGGTCCAACCGAGAGCCGGGCCGGCTTGTTCCTGATTGAAGATCATCGAAGTCGTTCTGAACGTCGAGCCGTTACCGATGCCACTAGCAGCGAAGAGCACGAGGAAGAGCAGGAAGAATGGTAGGAAATAGTCTTCCGGCGTTTGGGACTGGTATGCCTCCCTCATGAAGAAGGCGACGCCGATAGCGCTGGCAACCATGGTAACGGCGACCCACTGGGTCACCAGGGCACCGCCGACTCTGTCGGCGATCCAGCCACCGACGGGACGGATGAAGGCACCAATGAACGGCCCTATCCAGGCGTAGGTCAGCGCGGAGGGCCCATCCGGGTTGACAACATCGTGAGTCATCACGCCATCGACCTCGATGTGCTGGAATCCGAAGATAACCTTGATGGCGAGCGCGAATCCGAAAGAGTAGCCGATGAAGCTACCGAATGTCATCGTGTAGATAACGCTCATGACCCACGTATGCTTGTTCCGAAAGATCTGAAACTGACGGTCGAGATTTGATTTGAGTTCGCCCCGCATCAACTTCAGCAGCATGACAGTGCCGGCGATGACGAGGCCGAGCACCGGGTACTTTGCCCAATCCCAGCCTAGGCCGGTGGGTTCGGGAAGAATGACAAAGAGCCCGGCAACTGCGGGGATGAGAGCCAGTCCCAGCAGACCGGTGATCTTGGAGAATGCCGAGAGCGGAGTACCGATGTTCGGCGAGACATGCTCGGCCCTCAGATTGTTCATCCAGAACCAAGTGACGAAGGCTAGTGGAATCAGGATTAAGAGCCAGACGAAACCAGCGTTGTGAATCCAGGTCTCGGTGCCAGCACTAATGGTCCCGATCAAAGTCCCGGAGTCCTTCTCCAGAATCAGCGACCCGCCAACAAAGGAGACGTAGGTCATGACCACCGGGATGAGGATCTGCATCGTCGTGACGCCGGCGTTGCCGAGCCCGGCGTTGAGCCCCAGCGAAAGACCCTGCATGCGCTTCGGGTAAAAGAAGCTGATGTTGGACATGGAGGAGGCGAAGTTGCCGCCGCCGATCCCCGAGAGCAGCGCCATGAGCTGGAAGACCAAGAGGGGCGTGTCCTGGCTCATCAGCGCAAAGCCCGTTCCAGCGGCCGGAACCATCAGAAGGGCGGTGGTGAAGAAGATAGTATTCCGCCCACCGGCAATCCGGATCAGAAAACTGCTGGGAATGCGCAACGTCGCGCCGGCAAGACCGGCGATGGCCGTCAGCGTGAAGAGTTCAACGTTATCGAATCCGAAACCGAGGTTGAGCATCTGGACCGTGATGACGCTCCAGTAGGCCCATACGGCAAACCCACAGAGCAGGCTGGGAATCGAGACCCAGAGATTGCGCGTGGCAACCTTTTTGCCTTTCGTCTCCCAGAACTGTTCGTCCTCAACGTCCCATTCTTGAATCTCAGCCATGTCGTTTCCTCTCCGCGCGGGCCGGTACCGCGGTGGTGATACTGCTAACTAAGCGCCCGCGACCCCATCGCGAGCTGCGCCATGCTGAACCGGGAAAAGAAATTGATGCAGGAGGCGGTCCGCGTGATGCAGTTCACGCAGACCGCCTCCTGCTGGAAGTCGAGGATCTCGACGGACCCGGCAGGCAATCTGGAGGCATCGTCTACAGTCTTCTCTCTACTACGTCGCACCCAGGCCTTGCTCCCACCTTTAGGCCTGCTTCTGCCGGCGGTTCCAGATGACCACCTGGTAGGGTCGCCACAGGTAGGTGAACGGGAACGTCATCACGTGCACAAGGCGGGTGAAGGGGGAGAGAGCAATGATGACGAAGCCGCCCAAGATATGCAGCTTGACCACCCACGGCAACGATGTCACAAACTGTGAATCTGGATCGAACATGGCCAGGGACTGCAGCCACGATACGGAGGTGTGCAGGTACCAATCGGATCCCCAGCGGTAGAAGAGGGCGACGTAGAAGCCGAGGGCGACCTCCCCTATCAGCACTGCCAGCAGGACCCAGTCCATCATGGAGGTAACAGTGAAGACGCGCGGATTGAGCAAGCGCCTTATGAAGAGGAGAACCAGCCCCAAGAAGGCGCTGACGGCCAAGGCGAGCCCGATAACCTCCAGCGTGTAGAGGCGCGCCGGCTCGGCGATGACCCTGCCCCAAACATCTGGGAGCAGCAGCGCTACGATATGGGCTAATAGTATGATGATGATTCCGAAATGCCATGGGACCGAGCCCCAGAACAGCGCGCGGTTTTCCAGAAACTGGGAGGAGAAGCTGGAATAGGAGAAGCGGTCGTCGAAGTAGCGATACACTCCGACCACCACAGCGAGGACCACCGCAGTGTAGGGGAACACAATGAACAGGACGGTATCAACAAACATTACTGCTTTCCTCCTAAGAAGAAGCGGCCTCGGCAGGGGCAGTCACTGACCGAAGCTGTTCCAGTACGCTCCG
>DASCML010000147.1:0-7311 GCA_036010925.1 Dehalococcoidia bacterium
GACCGCCGAAGCTACGGCAACATCAACGGACGTGCCCGAAGCGCCGACCGAAGAGCAAGCAGACGAGCCCACGGCCGCAGACACGAAAACGCCGACCGAGGAGCCGAGTCCGGAGCCGACCGTGCCTTCGATTGACGACGGCGAGGTGCTGACCATCGTCCCAACTCATCCCGCGGTTCAGGGAGCCACAGAGGCGGCGTACTTCGCTGACGAAAAGCTGGCGCGGTTGAGTCTGCCGTCGACGGCGAAGGGCGCAACCAACGACGTGAGCGGGCAGCTGGTCCTCAACGCCAACGGCATTCACCCCGAGTACGACTCCATTATAGAGGTCGGGCTAACGTCGCTGAGGAGCGACCGAAGCCGACGTGATGGCAAGGTTCAGGAAGCCTTGGAGACGAGCCAATTCCCGACGGCTGTGTTCGTGGCGACATCACTGACCGGATATCCTTCTCAGTTCCCCGAGAACCAAGAGGTGCCGATGCAGCTCACCGGGATGCTGACGATCCATGGAGTGGAAGCGGAAGTGACCTGGGACGTAATAGCGACGCGGACCGGCGACGTGCTGACGGCGCTGGCAACGCTTGAGACCCGTTACGAGGACTGGGACGTGCCCGTCTTGAACATCGCGGGGTCTGTGTCGGTGGAAGAGGACGTGACCCTGCAGCTCCAGATAATCGCCGAGGTGACGTAGCGCCCGGCTTCTCGTCGTGCTCAGTCATCTCCGAATTCGGCGGCTCTAGCGACCGGACGTCGTGAGACCTTTTCCTTATTATTAAGATTGACATATCTAACTTATTAGTAAAGACTAATGCCCGGCTCACATTCGGGCATATGGACGACATTGAGTACTTTGCTCGGTCAGGATTCGGACACACAAAGCATGGCGGGGGAACGGCGCGAATCCCTTTGGGGATTTCGCCCGACCCGACTGGCTGTCGGTCTGCTGATCGTCGTCTGCGCTGCGGCCGGGGGAGCGCTTTTTGTAGAGCCAGCTAATGCTGCCAATGGGGTCTGGAGGGTGCTCCGGTCGCCGGAGTGGCTTGGGGTCTCCATCGTCGTTTACACGTTCGCGTTCGTGCTCCGTGCCTACGCCTGGCGCGCTCTCCTCCCGGGAGCCCCCAGCGCTGTTGCCCTGCATGGAATGCTCCAGGCTTCACTCGTTCTGAACCACCTTCTTCCGGTGAAAGCGGGGGAAGTAGCCCGGCCGCTACTCGCACAGACACTAGGCATTCCGCTTACTGCCGCAACCGCGACTACCGTCGTGGCCAGACTCGTCGACCTCTGCGCACTCACAGCACTCGCCCTCCTGCTCCTCCCCTTTTCCGGAGTCGGCGTCCCGGAGCTTGTCTCGGCCTTTGTGCCGGGCCTAGTTTTCCTGACCGCCGCCGTAGCCGGACTCGCAGTCCTACGAAGCGAACGGCAGATCCGGCTTCCGCGATTTCTGGCCGGGGTGCTTGGGCGCTTGCGGAGGGCGATCAGGAAAACTAGCCGGGGGCAATATGCGGTTGCAGCGCTGCTGACTATGCCTAGCTGGGCGCTGGAGGGCCTTGTCCTCTACGCATCAGCACAGGCGCTGGGTGTGGACCTGACAATCCACGCCGCGATCGGAATCACCGCATTCACAATCGTCTTCCAAGTCTTTCACTTCACCCCCGGAGGCATAGGTGTGTACGAGGCGAGCATGACCACTGCCCTCGCTTTCACCGGTGTGAGCCTCGAGGAAGCCTTAGTGCTCGCCACCGCCACGCACGCGTTGAAGTTCGCTTATGCCTTCACATTCGGCGCATTCTTCAGCCTCACGGTGCCGGGGATGGTCGGGCGCCTGAATCCGCTCGCGACCTTGCGGGGTTCAGCCTCGTCAGTGAAGGGAGCTTCGCGATTCGAGATTTTCGCAGCAAGAGCGTGGAACGTCCTCAACGAAGGCAAGCCATTTACTCCTGTGTTCGTGCTTGGCGTACTCCTCCTTCTTGCAGCCCCGCAGGCCGGCGACTACAACTACTGGGGGCACTGGCTGCTGTCCCTTGCACTGGTGGCTCCGCTCGCCCTGGTCTTTTTCCGGTTCGACTTCCCTCTCAAGCTTCGCTGGGCACTCTGGGCGGGGCTCGGAATCTTCGTGGTCGCGTTTCGGTTCCCGGATCCGATCGCCGTCGCCGTCGTCTTAGGCGCCTATTTCACCTTCACAGTCGTCCTTTGGGGGAGCGTTTATTACCACCTTCGGATCGGCATGCCGCTGACCAATTTCACCCGCTTCTGGCGGCTCGTGGTCGAGAACCCGGACCCGACCAGCGGCAACTTCCTTGAACAGGCCCCGAAGTGCCTGCTGCTGGTGCTTGCACACCAGTACCTCCTGCACTCTAACGGAGCTGGTCCCGTTGTCGGCTGGCTGACCTTCGTCGCGGCCCTTTCGATAGTGACGGTGTTGGTGCACCAGTGGTTCTTCACCTGGCCGCCGGCTCCCTCGCTCTCACCGACGCGTGCCACAGGCGATGGCACCGCCGTTGCACGGCGCGTAATCGTAATAGCCATCGATGGCTGCCGCACAGACCGGCTCCTGGAGGCACACACGCCATGCATCGATGGCCTCCGCTGGCGAGGCACCGAGTACACCGACATGCGAACGGTCTATCCGGCGCGGACAGTGACCTGCTTCAGTTCCATGTTGACCGGCGCGACACCCCAACAGCACGGCATGCACAGCAACTTCGTGCCCAGCCTGGGAGTGAAGTGCGAATCCGTTTTCGACGTGCTTGCAGCGCACGGGAAGAAGGGTCGCCTGGTCGGCATAGCCCATCTCGTCGACGCATTCGGCGAGGAGACCGTCGAGACAGTCACCGCGGTAACACACAACGACGAGATCGATGCCGCGCTCGCATCACGGGCCAAAGCGGTGCTGGAGGACGAAGACCCGGACCTGCTCGTCCTTCAACTGCTCTCCGTAGACCAGACCGGGCACGCCCGCGGGAGCTACAACCGCGAATACCTAGAGAAGATCGAGGAGACGGACCGGACAATCGAGTCGTTCCTCGACTGGTGCCGCGAATGTGGCTACCTGGAGGGGGCCACGGTGATCGTCACGGCGGACCATGGCCAGGGGATCGGAATCGGTGGCCATGGACACATGAGTCCTTCGGAGATCCACATACCCTGCGTGCTCGTCGGGGAAGGCGTCCCGACGGGAGAGAGTCGGGATGAGCCAAGGTCCATAACAGACATCGCAGCGACCATCTCGCACCTGCTGGGAACTCCACCGCCAGAGGCTTCAGTGGGGCAGGTGCTGGCCGTTGATGACGCCTCGGGGGAAGGGCCGCTCGCGATCATCATCCCGGCCTACAACGAAGCTGAGAACCTGCCCGGGGTGCTGGCCCGCGTCCCCCGCGATGCCTTTGCGGACGTCCAAGTGATCGTGGTTGACGATGGGTCGGAGGACTCAACTGCAACGGTTGCCCGGTTAGCCGGTGCGAATATGGTCATCGAGCACGGCAGGAACCGCGGGCTGGGCGCAGCCCTCCGCACGGGCCTCGAAACGGCACGAACAATCAATGCCCGCGCGGCGGTCTACCTCGATGCGGATGGTGAGTACGACGCGGCCGAGATGAGGTTGCTGCTCGCTCCCATTGAGCGTGACGAAGCCGACTATGTGATCGGCTCTCGCTACCTCGGCTGTCGCCAAGGTCAGGCGTGGCACCGCAATCTCGCGAACCGCGGCTTCACACTTCTCCTCTCGATCCTCGCGGGGCACTGGCTGACCGACGGCCAGTCGGGCTATCGCGCGTTCTCTCGCCGCGCTCTCGAGGTTGCGGAGATCGTGCACGACTACAACTACGCGCAGGTCCTTTCGCTGGACCTGTTTCGCAAAGGCATGCGCTACGGCGAGGTGCCAATCAATTACAGGCGCCGAGGCTACGGTGACTCCTTCATCCGGGCCGAGTACCTCTGGCGCGTCCCCCTTGGGATCACCCGGGAGCTGTTGAACGACTGAGCCCGGAGAAAGCTATATGAAAGGACACTGTTCTCATGCGCAACTACCGACGATCGTACCTGCACCTCGGAGTGCTTGTGCCCGCACTCATCACTCTCGTTTTGGGCGGGTCAGCACTCTTTGCGGCCTGCGACGACGGTGAAGACCGCCCGGGCATAGAGGTCATCGGCTCTGGTTCAGGAAGCGGCTCTGGTTCGGGAACCGGAATCGGTATCGAGCCGGGAGTCGTTGGAGAGAAGCCGGAAGGAGCGACGCAAGTCGATGTCGTGCTCCGCGAGTGGGAGGTGCAGTCTTCGGTCGCCTCGATTCGGGCCGGTCAGATCTACTTCCTCGCTGACAACGTCGGGCCCGTCGACCCCCACGAGCTTGTCATCATTAGGACGGACCTGCCCTCCGGCGAACTGCAGGTCATCGAAGGGAGAGTCCCTGAAGATGAAGTGGACATCATCGACGAGATCGAGCCGTTCTCGGCAGGATCAAAAGCCTCCATCGTGGTCGATCTCCCGCCGGGGAAGTACGCCCTCATCTGCAACATTGCCGAGATTGAGGATGGCGAACTCGAGAGCCACTACCAACTCGGTATGTACATGGACTTCGAGGTGGTGGAATGAAGCTCGGCATTGCCGGATACGGCAACATCGGTCGATACGTCGCTGGTGTCTTCGCTACGTCACACGAGATAGTCGCGTACGACCCACCCAAGAGCCTCGGGAGCGTCAAGCAGATGAACGACTGCGAGTGGGTGTTCATCGCCGTCCCCACGCCCGCACTGCCGGATGGTCGTTGTGACACAAGGGCCGTCGAAGAGGTCGTCGCAACAGTAAGTCCCAGGGGCGGTTTCATCTGTCATAGCACAGTCGCAATCGGTACAACCGAGCGCCTGACGGCGAGCTATGGCAAGCGGATCGTATTCGTGCCGGAGTTTGCCGGGGAAGCACCTGACCATCTCTACCGGAACATCGAGAACCGCACCTTCTTTATTCTTGGGGGCGACACGGCGTCCACAGCGGAGATCGAGACGGTCTTTGCCTCGGTCTACGGGGCTTCGTGCCGGTTCTCACACGTTTCACCTCGCGAAGCAGAGATCGTGAAGTACATGGAGAACGCCTTTCTCGCACTCAAAGTCACCTTCTGCAACGAGATGTTCGACCTCTCACATGCGTTCGACGTCGACTTCGAGCGAGTTCGTGAGCTCTGGGTGCAGGATGGCCGGGTCGGTGAGAGCCACACGGTGGTGACACCGGAACGCGGATTTGGTGGCATGTGCCTGCCAAAGGATGTCGCGGCCCTCTGCTTCAGCGCTCGTGAGGTGGGTTCTCCCCTGAAGTTGCTCGAGCGCGCGCGCGACGTGAACCGCCGCATACGCGGTGGGGCACGGCAGGTCCTGGGCGTGGGTTCCTAAGAAGGGCTATCTCAGGGCGAAGGCTGCCCCCCTCTCAACACCCACCTTCGCCCGGCGAAGGCCGGCTTCTATCCCGGCCCTGTAGGTCACCGCCAGCCCAAGTCCCGCGCCGCCAAGCCAGGCCGACGTCAGCAGGCGTGTCGCCGTCGTCCAGGAGGTGTACTGAGGGAAGAAGGGCGAGAGCATCGTGTAGACCGGAGAGGACAATTCGAACGGGTCGACCGCGACGACGATTTCCCGGCTAAAGCCCGCCTCGATGAGCACTGCGGTCACGGCAAAGGAATAGAGCGCAGCAACACCCGCGACGATGCCAGCAGGCCGGCCGAACCTGTCGACCAAAAGCGCCAGCGGCAAAGCCAAGAGCGGGACGACCGTAATCATCGTCCGTCCCGGGAACCACCACCCCATCATAGTAATTGCGACAAACGTCGCCATGAACAGCTGTGCCAGCCCCAGGGCAGCCGCCATAACGCCGGCCGGCCGGCGAAACAGGAGAGGAACCCCCGCCAGCGCGACTAACAGGATGGGCGCCCAGCGCCCGATGCCGAACCGGCGATCGATGAAGATGCCATATAGCCGGTAGGCCTGGTCGCGAAGGTCAAAATGGTTACCAAGGAGCTCGGATGTCGATTGACCGGCATGCACTGTGCCCACGGAGTAGGGCGTCAGAGCGCCAAACAGCTCGAAATGGGCCCATACGTATACCGCAGCCGACGAGATCGCCACACACACAAGTGCCGTTCGGGCCCCTTTGTCGGCACGAAGAAAGAATGCGACTGCCACAATCCCTGCCAGCGGCGCGTACTTGACACCCAACCATGGAAGCAGGGAGAGGACGAGCGCTATAACTATCCCGGCGGCCGCTCCGTGCGGCTTGTGCAGCGCTAGCAGCAAAGCGGCAACAATCACGAGCGCGGCCGGGATCTCCGGATAGATTTCGGTGGCATAAACGAATGGTGTTGCCGTCGCTGCAATGGCGAGCGTCGAGCACCAGCTAAGCAGAATCCTGCCCGTCACTCTCGCATTTAGGGCGAACGTCAACGCGAACATCAGTGCCGCGGTCAGCAACAGTTGAAGCTGTACTCCCCTCAGCCCACCGATCGCAAAGCCGGGCAGAATGTAGACCGAGAGGCCGGGATTGTGGGGGCTCAACAGTCGCCCACCGTCGTTGGGGGCAGACTGCTGCCAGAGCCCGTCGGGGTGATCGAAGAAGCTAGTGTACGAGCGTTGCCGGTACTGATTTCGGAGATCGAAGTCTCCGTCCTGGAGCAGGCTCTGGGTGGTCAGCAGGTAGAAGGGCTCGTCGCCCGTTATCGACGCGCCTCGGCTTGCGCGGATTCCTATCGAGAAGCAGTAGAGACCACCAAGGAAAATAAACAGGGCCGCGACGCCGAGGACAACGGGGTGGGTGCGCCAGGGCATCATGGGCCGAGAGCGATAGCAGGCTCGGAGACACGCAGGGTGCAAGCATCACCAGGTACCAAGTCGAAACTGTGACCGGTGCGGGCGCGGACGAGCCGGCCGGACTCGATCCGTACGGTCACGAGTTGGTCGTGACCGTAGTACTCGCGGTGGACGACCGTGGCAGGCACGCCTTCTCCAGCGGTGAACTGGATGTGTTCGGGCCGCACCATGATATCCGTGTCGCCGTGCGAGTCGTAAGCGAGGACGACGCATCCAAGTTCGCTGTCTGCCCTGTCGCCGGTCGCCCTCGCTGGAAGGATGTTGGCATCGCCAACAAAGGCGGCCACCTCGCGCGATGCCGGCCGCTCATAGATCTCCTGAGCCGACCCTTGCTGGAGCAGCTTGCCGTGCATCATCACCGCCACCTCACCGGGCAGGCTCAACGCCTCTTCCTGGTCATGAGTCACGATGATGGCAGTCGCTCCCTGCGAGTCGAGAATCTGCCACACATCCTTGCGCACCTGCT
>DASCML010000148.1:0-4532 GCA_036010925.1 Dehalococcoidia bacterium
GACTCTCCCTGGCTGTAGTTCAACTTCCTGACCCACTTCGAAGGAGCCGTCAACCAGCGTCCCAGTTACCACTACGCCAAATCCCTGGACGGCAAATGCCCGGTCGATCGGAAGGCGCGGCCTTCCTAGATCGCTCTTGGGCGGTGTTTTGTCAAGCGCAACGTCGAGTGCGGCCGTGAGCTCCCCGAGGCCAGTGCCCCTGGTACCCGACACGCGCAGCACCGGCGCACCCTCGAGACAGGAGCCCTTTAACGTCTCCTCTAGTTCAGCTTCGACCAAGTCGACGTAAGCGCCCTCAACCAGGTCGCACTTGCTCAAGACAACCACACCACCGGGCACATCCAGGAGGTCGAGAATCGCCAGGTGCTCACGCGTCTGGGGCATAGGCCCTTCGTCGACAGCCACCACGAGCAGAACGAGGTCGATTCCGCCGGCGCCGGCCAGCATGTTCTTGATGAATCTTTCATGCCCGGGCACGTCAACAATGCTCACATCCCGGCCTGATGGGAGCGTGAGCCATGCGAACCCCAGGTCGATGGTCAGACCCCGCTCCTTCTCTTCGCGGAGCCGGTCGGGATCGATTCCCGTCAGGGCACGGACAAGCGTCGACTTGCCGTGGTCAACATGCCCGGCAGTGCCTATGACGTACATATGTTCGAGATTGTAAGCTCCGGCAACGGCGAACGCCCAACGTTCACAGTCCGATCACGCCCCCGGTTTCAGGATTCCTGCGCTTCTGGCGGCGTGACTTGCAGGTCGGCAATCAGACGCGACGCGACGTCGCTATGGAGCAGCCGCCCTCTCGGCGTAAGCCGCATCATTCCCCCGTCTATCTCTAGCACTCCAGAATCCAACACCTCACTTATTAGAGGACCGACCACGTTCGACATTTGGACACCAAGTCTCTGTTCGAACTCGGATACGGCGAATCCTCCAACCAGGCGCAAGCCGAGCGAAATGAAGTCCACTATCTCCTCAGATCTTGTGGGCCGCGTCCCCTGCGCAATGGCACAGCCGCCCGCCCAATCCGAATCGAAGGCCTTTCTCTTAAGCGGGCCCTCGCGGCAGACCTCGACGTACCTCCTCGGGTGAGCCACGTTTTCGTAGCGGATTCCATCGAGGTAACCATGGGCGCCGGCGCCAATACCCAGGTACTGCCCCCCTGTCCAATAGACAATGTTGTGCCGGGAGCGATGTCCGCGCTGGGCCCAGTTCGACAACTCGTAATGTTCGAATCCCTGATGAGCCAATTCCTCCGAGGCGGCCTCATACATGTCGGCGAGAACATCTGGATTCGGCAGCGAAATCTCGCCGCGGGCTACCCGAGCCCCCAGCCCGGTACCCTCTTCGACCGTCAATGCGTAGCAGGAAATGTGATCCGGCTTTAGCGCCACGGCCTCTCTCAAGGACCAGAGCCAGTCTCGGATATCCTGCCCTTCAACTCCATAGATCAGGTCGAGGCTTACGCTTTCAAATCGAGAAGACCTTGCAGCTCGGGCAGATGCCTCAATTGCTTTGACTGAATGAATACGATCAAGGAACGCCAGCTCACGAGCGTTGAAGCTCTGAGCTCCAAGGGATAGCCGGGTGACGCCCGCTCCCCTCAGTTCTCGGAAGTAGTCGCCGTTGGAGGTACCCGGATTGGCCTCGAGGCTCACCTCGGCACCATCTTCCACTGCCCAGGTGCCGCGGACGACTTCGAGAACCTCCCTGATCGCGGCCGCCGGCATCTCCCCCGGAGTCCCGCCGCCGAAAGCGATCGAAGTCACAACGCCTTTTCCCAGTTGTGTCGCCCAGCTTTCGATCTCCCTGATCAATGCCTGCCCGTAATCGATTTTCAGGCGATCCATTCCCGCATAGGCGTTGAAATCGCAATACCCACACTTAACGGTGCAGAACGGGATGTGGATGTAGACGGCGAAACGGTTCATCGTCGATCGAGGCGCGATCTAACAGCCTGCACATCATTCGTCGTGATTGCATCGACTCCCCAGGATGCCAGGTCAGCGGCTCGCTCCGGCTCGTCAACCGTCCACGCTATTACGGCCAGGCCCTTCTTGTGAAAGCGGTCAATGAGCCCCCTGTCAAGGTGCTCGTGGTTGCAGGACACGCCGGTCGGGAGCGCGTCTCTTTCGGCGATTGTGAAGAACAGCTCGAGCTGAGCTTCGACATCGATCGAGTAGAACATCTCCATCGAAGGGACTTGCTCGTGAATCATCCGGATAACCGGCCAGTGCTGTGACGAAGCGCAAACCCTTGGCTCCCCCCCGGCGGCCGTCAGCGCTTCTCTGAGGAGTCGTGGCAAATCACCACGATTCTTGAAATCCAGCAGGATGCCGGCACTGCTCTGAACATCTTGAACCAGGCCGGAGAGAGAATGCTGGGAGTCTAAGCCCCACTTGAGATACCAGCGCTCGAAGAGTATCGGCGTGAAAGGGACGCGACGCTCATGCCGCATTTCCAGCTGGCCCCGGTAGCTCCAGATGTCAGCCTCGATCAGGTCCGCTCCCCAGCGCACGGCTTCCACGGCGCTGTCGCGGGAATTGCCTCCGCCATGGGCGATCACCGCCGGCCCGCTGGCCACGGCCAGTGACTTGGCATACCGGCTTTCTGGATTCGGCACGTCTAAACGTCTAAGGAAGAGCCGAGGTTGTCGACACAGACGGTGCGGGGTGGCGCGGCGACACGGATACGTCGCCGCAACCGATCGCCTCGAGCAATTCTGAATCTCTCACGCAATGGCCCGACTCCTCCGGCTCGATGGCACCGAGAGCGCAAAACCTGCTGATGAGGGCCGTCACCGTTTCGCGGCTCGTCCCGATCGTCTGCGCGAGCTCCTGATGGGTCAGGCCCAGCTCAACGTGGCCGTCCCGGGCACGCGAAAGAAACACCTGTGCGAGACGGGCCGAGACGGGCATGGAAACGATGCTGGTGAAAGCTCTCTGCATCCTGACCAGCCGTCGTGCCATCAGCTCGACCATCGCGAATCCGAGCCGGGGAGACTGCTGAACCACATGGTAGAAATCCGACCAGGAGATACTGAGCGCCACTGCTTCTTCAAGGGCCTGCGCGGAGGCTATTCGCTCGCCGTTCTCGACGATCGCCATATCGCCGACAATCCCGCCCTTTTCCACTATCTCGAGGATGATCTCCTTGCCGTTGTCGGCCACCTGGAAAATCTTGACCCGCCCCTTCATCACGAGGTAGAGGCGATCAGCAAGGTCACCGGCACCGAATATGAGCTGTCGCGAACCGAACCGCCGCTCAGTCAGAAGAGGGATCAGCCGGTCAAGCTCGTCATCGGTCAGCACGTTCATCACGCGGCTAAGCTGCCGCAGATACCACGCAATCGAGCGCTGGAGCGTCTCTCTCGGCCTCGATGCGCCGCGTGTGTCTCCGCCCATTGTCATTCGCTTCCCCCACTGCTGAGGCTACTCCGGAGCTCGCCGAGAATCCTGCGAGCGCTTTACGACGCCCCCTGCCCATCCATCGATTCTACAAATTGTTCGAGATCACCGACCGCCCGGGAAAGATCTCCGAGCCGGTAGCTCAGCATCCCTCGCTCGCCAACAAGCGAATGGTTCCAGGGCTCGATACATAGGGCCAACTCAATCGTATCTCGCCAGCACCGAACATCACGTTGCCGGCGAAAAGGTCGCCGGAGATTGTTCAATATGCGCTGGAGCAACTGCCGGTGAGTGACCGGCACCAAGAACATGTCGGCCCGGGCCCCTCCGAGCTCAACGCTCTCCAGGCGGGCCTTGAGCTCCAATGTATCGAGCCGAGCACCCTGGTTAAAAGGGTCCACAAAGAACGCAGATTCTCTCTGACCCACGCGGACCAGGAAGTGTCCCGGATAACCAACACCTTCAGAGTGAAGCCCGATTCTCTCCGCAACCTGCATGTAGACGAGGGACAGCGAGATGGGTATCCCGACCCGTCGCTCTATCACGCGATCGAGGAAGCTGTTCTCTGGATCACCGTAGCCCTCGACTGCCCCTCGGAATCTGAGCTTTGTGAACAGCTGGAAGTCAATCGCTTGGGAGAGCCCAGACTCGCCAACGGCGCCACCGGCATGCGATATAGCCCCAGAAGCAATCGCGTCCAGTTCCCTTGAAACTGCGCTGCGATCTGGGCGATTACCCGACAGGGAGGCGATCGCTATGGCCGCCCCGAAGAGATCGATCTCTTCGGGGCGGCCGGAAACCGCTCGCTTGAAATCACTCACGCCTTCAAAATTCACCTGGAAAGTATAGGGTCGGGCGTCGAAATAGACCCAAGGCATTAGCAGTTGCCTCCTTTACGCATCGCTACGTAAGGTGCCCTCGTGGACAGTCCAGTTGCCAGGTATCGAGTGGGAGAGTTCGACGTCGCGATCCTTTCGGACGGATTCATCAATCTCGACGCCGGAGCGCTCATGGGAGTCGTCCCAAGAGTCATGTGGGAGTCAACTCTCGGATCCAAGAACGTGGACGCTGAAAACCGCACCCGCCTGGCGCTCAACTGCATGGTTGTCCGGCGGGGCGACGAAG
>DASCML010000149.1:0-7558 GCA_036010925.1 Dehalococcoidia bacterium
CAACCCCAATGCCAACGCCAACGCCAACCCCAACGCCAACGCCAGCTGGGACCCCGACCCCGACCCCGACCCCAACTTCGACGCCCACGCCCGGACCCTCACCGACGCCAACGCATACCCCCGAGGGGACGCCGACATCAACCCCGGCCCCAACTTCGACTTCGACTTCGACGCCCACGGTAACGTCCACACCCACGGCAACGCCCACGGTACTTCTGCGTTGGAGACCGACGCAGGTCCCGACTCCGACGCAAACGCCCGGACCCTCACCGACGCCCACTCCGAGGGTCACCTCTACGCCGTGGCCGACACAGCCCCCAACTCCCGCACCCGCCACGGCAACTCCCACACCAACTCCCACACCAACTCCCGCACCCGCCACGGCAACTCCCACGGCAACTCCCACACCTGCTCCCGCACCCGCCACGGCAACTCCCACACCTGCTCCCGCACCCGCCACGGCAACTCCCACACCTGCTCCAAACGCAGCGGCGTCAATAGACCTGAAAATCGGTGCAAACCTGGTCACCTGGCCCGGGCCGTCAGTAGCCCCAAGTCACATGTACGCGGGTTCGACGGCGATCCTGGGCATCTACTACTGGGACCAGGCTTCCGGTGAATGGCTTGCCTGGGCAGACGGCATGCTTGAGGCTACCCTCGGCACACTCCAGACCGGTGAGGCCTACTGGTTCATGGTGAGTCCTCAGGGCGAGATCAAGGTCGCGGTGATCTGACCTTCCTCCCCTCAACGCCTTCCGAACTGACGCTCAATTGACTCCCGACTGACCTGGACAGTCGTTGGCCTGCCGTGTGGACAGGTGCGGGGAGAATCCGTCGCTTCGAGATCCTCCAGGAGACGGCGCATCTCCTCGCTTGCCATAGCCATGCCCGCTCGAACACTTGAGTGACAGGCGATCGAGGCTGCCGCGCGTGCGCGTCCCTCATCCTTGGTACGACCGGCAGCGAGGTCTTCGATGATCGCCCGTACCTCGCCCGCTGGATCCCTCGCCGCCATTGACGAGGGGACAGAGCGTACTAAGAAAGACCGCTCCCCAAACGACTCCAGCGCCAGACCGACAGCTTCCAATTCCGCCCGGTATTCGCTGGCCGTCACCGCGAGGCCGGGCTCCAGTTCAAGCAGCGCGGGCTCCAGCAGAGGCTGGACCGAGGGATCGGCACTCGGCGCCGCCATCAGTCGATCAAAAAGAATTCGCTCGTGGGCGGCGTGTTGATCCACGAGGTACATGCCGTCGGGGCCTTCGCAGACAATGAAGGTCGCAGCCATCTGCCCGACGAGGCGAAGGAGGGGGAGTGCCTCTCGCTGCGAAAGCTGTGCCTCCGCCGAAAGGCCGCTGGGCGGCAAGAAGCTGGGGCTTGAGCCTCCAGCTGCCGGCATCAAACGCTCCCGGAGTGACAATGCAGGCTGAGCCGCCACCCCGGGCCCCGGCGTCATGTCCCAGGTCGCTGGTGGCGATTCGCCGACGGCGAGAGCAATCCCCTGCCTGATAGCGTGAGCAACCATTCTCTCATCCTGAAAGCGCACCTCGGCCTTCGCCGGGTGCACATTAACGTCCACCTCAGACAGAGGAAGATCGACGAGAATCGACACGAGCGGGTAGCGACCGCTCGGCAGCAAAGACTTGTAGGCATCCACGACTACGAATCCAAGTGACCGACTCTGGATCCAGCGGCGATTTACGAACACAGAAATCCCGGACCGATTGCCGCGAGTAACGTCCGGCGGAGCCGCAAGCCCGATTACGTGCACCTCTTCGAGTTGGTGGTCAACGGGTAACATTCGCTCCGCGACTTCCGTCCCAAAAACAGCCGCAAATGCATGCCTGGGCTCCCCGTCACCTGGTGTCTGCATGCCGGTGCGCGAGTTGTTGACGAACTTGAAGGCAATCGACGGATAGGCGAGGGCATAGTGGCTCAGCAAAGTCACTATCGCCCGCGTCTCTTTGGTTGCGGAACCAAGGAACTTCCGCCGCGCCGGGAGTCTGGCGAACAGTTCGAGCACTGCCATGGACGTGCCGGTCGGCGCCGAGCGCGCACGCCGGCGCGACACTCTTCCCTCGACCACTTGAAGCTGCACTCCCATCGGCTCGTCGCTCGCCCTCGTGACGACGTCAACGTCGGCCGCCGCCGCAATGGACGGCAGCGCTTCTCCTCGAAATCCGAGCGTAGCCACCCCCGAGAGATCACCAACTTCTGAGATCTTGCTGGTCGCGTGACGCTCAAACGCCAGCTCTGCATCGCCAGGGGCGATGCCTCTCCCATCATCGACGACGCGGATCATTGCGATCCCGCCGCCTTCGATTTCGACGGCGATGCGCCCTGACCCCGCGTCGATGGCGTTATCGAGCAGCTCTCGAACCACCGAAACCGGCCTCTCGACCACCTCTCCGGCCGCGATTCTCGCCGCCACCTCCGGCGCCAACACCCGGATAGGCTTCCCGTTCACTGGCCGCGAACCTCCCGGGCCTTGGCTCTCAGCTCATACAGAGCCTGGATTGCGTCGAGTGGAGACATGGAATCGACGTCGAGCTGAGCAATCTCGGACTCGAGTTCTGCGCCGGCAGCGGGTAGCGCCGGCTGAAACACGACCACACTTTCCAAGGTCGCGGCCGAGCCGGCCTTTCCTCGCTCGAGTTCGCCCAGCATTCGCTCGGCCCGTTCCACAACTGCCGGCGGAAGACCGGCCAGCTTCGCAACGTGGATCCCGTAGGAGCGGTCGCTCGGCCCCGGCACGATGCGGTGCTCGAACACCACCTCGCCTCCTTCCTCGCGAACGGCAACGTGCACGTTCACAACGCGAGGAAGAACGTCCGCGAGGGCGGTCAGCTCATGGTAGTGAGTTGCAAAGAGCGTCTTGGCAGCAAGGTCACTTCGATTGTGGAGAAACTCGACCACTGCCCGGGCGATCGCCATGCCGTCGAACGTGCTGGTGCCTCTCCCCACTTCATCCAGAACCACGAGCGAATCGGGCGTAGCCTGATGGAGGATCTGCGCCGTTTCCACCATCTCGACCATGAAAGTCGACTGGCCCGCGGCGAGGTCGTCCTGCGCTCCGATGCGCGTGAAGACTCGGTCGAAGAGCGGCAAGGACGCTGACTCGGCGGGTACGAATGAGCCCGCCTGCGCCATAAGGGCGATGAGCGCCACCTGACGCAGAAACGTCGATTTGCCGCTCATGTTCGGCCCGGTGATGACGAGAATCTGGCTCTCGTTATCCAAGAGGCAGTCGTTGGGCACGAATTGTCCCGGTCCCAGCGACGCCTCGACGACGGGATGCCGTGCACCCTTGAGGTGCACGGCTCCTCTGCCACCAAACTCCGGCCTGCAGTAGGCCCTCTCGGACGCGCGTTGCCCGAGCGCGAGCGCGACATCGATGGACGCGATGCCATCCGCGATCGCCTGGAGCACAGGCAGACCGGCTTTCAGGGTGCCCACCAAATTGTCGAATACCTGGCTCTCCAGCTCAGCAAGGCGCTCTTGGGCGCCCACCAGACGTGATTCGTGCTCTTTGAGCTCTTCGGTCACATAGCGCTCGCCACCGACCAACGTCTGTCTCCGCTGGTAGTCGGGCGGCACAAGACCCGTGTTCGCAGCAGAGACTTCAATGTAGTAGCCGAAGACCTTGTTATGGCCCACCTTGAGGGACTTGATTCCGGTTCGCTTCCGCTCGGAGCGTTCGAGCTCCAGCAGGTAGCCCCGCGTGTCGCTCGCGATGGTGCGAAGGGAGTCGATCTCCGGGCTGAAGCCCTCGCGAATGACGCCGCCATCCTGGAATGTTGCGGGGGGGTCCAGAGCCAACGCACCATCCAGCGCGAGGAGCGGCTCCGCACCACCGGCAAAAGTCACAAGCGCCCGCTCGATGAGAGGCGGCGGGCCGCTGCCCTCTACCGCCGCAGCGAGCTCGACCGTTGCCCTGAGGCCAAGCCTGAGCGCGTGCAGGTCGCGGGGACCGGCGGACTTACTGCCGATCCGGCCCGTAACGCGGCCAAGGTCGGGCATTGCTGCAAAGGCTCTTTGGCAGCGCCCTCTTTCGATCGGGCGGGTAGCGGCCCATTCGACAGCGTCGAGCCTCCCTTCGATCGCGGCCCTGTCCCGCGAAGGCCGGACAAGTTGCTGTCGCAGAAGCCGACTACCCATAGGACTTTTGCACCCATTTAGCAGGCTGTACAGGGAGCCACTGCGGTCGACAGCCGGCAGAATGTCAAGGTTGCGGAGCGTACGCGCGTCCACCACGAGGGAGTCAGACCCGGAAACCGTGCGGAGGCGCTGCAGCGCGCCGAGCGCCGCCGGGTAGGTGTCGCGCAAATAGGTGACAACATGGGCGAGCGCAGCTGCCTCGGACTCAGTTTCCACGAGAGCCTCACGCGCCTGTTCCCCAAACTGCCGGGCGAGCTCCGACTCCACAGCAAGCCGAGAGAGCTGCGGTCTCTCAACTATCGGGCATCCCGGCGAAAACGGGACTCCCGGGTCTTCAACCAGCAACTCCGCGGGCTGCGACCGCTGCAATTCCACCGCTGCCTCGTCGTCACCGGAAAGACGCACCTCGCCCGTGGTGATGTCCACCAGCGCGGCACCCCTGTGACCGTCTCTTTCAACCCATGAGGCCAGGTAGTTCGGAGCATCCGGCGCGAGCTGATGCTCCGCGGTGACGGTTCCGGCCGTCACAACCCGCACAACGTCGCGGGGAACGAGACCTTTGACCGTCGAGGGATCGGCCATCTGCTCGCAGATCGCGACCCGGTGCCCCCGGCTCACAAGCTTTGTGATGTGTCCGTCGATGCTGTGCTTTGGCACGCCCGCAAGGGGAACGCGAATGTTCTTGCCCATCGGCTTCGAAGTTAGGACTATCTGGAGCTCCTTCGAAACGACACCAGCGTCCTCGTCAAATGTTTCGTAGAAGTCGCCCAGGCGGAAGAACAGGATGGTGTCAGGATACCGCCGCTTCAAATCGAGGTACTGCTTGCGAATCGGCGTCGACACTCGCAGCTCCGTGTTTGGATCGGTTCATTCTAACGGCAGTCGAACAGATGTGCTGCACACCAGCTCAGTCGGTCGTCAGCCTCGAAGCGAGCCCTAGCGGCATTGGCCACTTCGGGAACGACTCGTTTGAAATCGTCCCAGCATGCCATTCGTGCCTTTCCGGCCCTGTTTCGGCCGCCCTGCGGACCCAGACGATTTGACCTGCCGGATCCCCGAGTCTAGCCTCAGGCGACATTATTCCTCAGGGGTCAAGATGAGCCAGAACCAGATACGCCGTGATCTTCCGGGAGCGGCCACCCCCGGTTCGTCCGAAGCAACCAGGATCCGAAGCTATCTTCAGACGCAGGCCGCCAAGCTGTCGCTTCCGGATCTCTCGACCAAGGTCCGCACCGATATGGAGCAGTTCAAGGCCTCCCTATTTGCGGCTCCCGCTGATAAGTTGACGCAGCGGCCATCTGAAAGCGACTGGTCTGTTAACGAGGTCGCCGCTCACCTTCTGCAAGTCAGCGAGAGCGTTTCGCGTGCTATCCAATCTGTACTCGACTCGGGAGCGCTACCTCCCTCTATCGCCGACCAGATGCGCCGCACCGACGAGGTTAAGACTGCACGAGAGTGGTGGAGCCTGCTCCTGACTGATCGCGAGGTCACTATTGAGCGCGTCAGCAGAGCAACCGGCGACGAACACCTCGACGTGAAATGGGACCATGGGGTGTTCGGCGAACTGAACTGGCGCGAGTGGTTGCTGTTCATGCGAGTCCATGACCTGGACCACGCCAGGCAAATCTTGTCTGTCAGCGAGGCCGTGAGCGCTTAACCTTCGAACCTGGGGGTTTCAACCCAAACGTAAGCGAGGCGCCGAACTGAATGGCGCCTCGCCTGCTGCTGACAGTCCAATCGCCTCGCCTTGATATCTTTGAGCAGCCTGTCGCGGTCGGTAATCAGCATTGGCCCCTTCGCAGAGCCCGGCAGTGTTCCAGCGGTGTCCATCCCGAACTTCACACCGTCAAAAGTGATCCACTTTTTAAGAACTACCTCGAGCACGCCGTGCAGCGGTGAACTGAGCCGCTATTCGAAAGCGGCCGCGTCCTCCTCGTTGGGGTTCCGAAAGGCGAGGGCATGGTAGAACCACTCCTTCGTTTCCCGGTCCTCGTGGATGATGCAGCGCCCCTTTATGGTCGCGGTCTTTGCAGGGCCAAATTCAGTTCCGGTACTGTTGATAAACACAGCTACCTTCGGGGTTACGGCGAACGGCGGCGATTCGATGGCGGTGCGCTCCCGCGGTAACTCAAACGCGGCCGTCGTGCCACACGTAGCTCATTATTAAGCTGACCGGCCAGCAGTCTTAGGTTGCCCAGTTGAACACTCACTCGCCCTGTGTCTTCAAGAGTTTCTCGAGAACGTCCGGGCCGAGCGGATAGATCGATACGGTTTCGTGATCTTTGACGCCTTCAGACACTGCAGACTACTCCTTACTGCATGTGGTGATTTCGCTGTCGATGACCGTCCAGGGCAATGCCTGTCGGCAGGGATTACTTCACTTCCCAGACCCGGTAAACAGCAACTCCAGGCTCCATCTTTCCGGCGCCAATCGCAATTATCCGGTTGAGCCAGTCGTACTTTTCGCTTCCTGTGTAGAACCGCATAACGATGCGCCAGTAGATGTCCTCTCCGTACGCCAATTTGGAGCCGGGGTAGATGATGCCACCGTATTTGAGGCCGATGTGAAC
Organism: Dehalococcoidia bacterium; assembly: GCA_036010925.1. Taxonomy (GTDB): domain Bacteria; phylum Chloroflexota; class Dehalococcoidia; order Tepidiformales; family Tepidiformaceae; genus DASCML01. The sequence goes on from DASCML010000149.1 coordinate 6,726, forward strand.
TCCGTCGTCGGTCGTCAGGACAGTACGGACCTCAGGGTCGAGGGCGTCGTCCGGGCGGGCGATCATCCAATCGTCGCCGAACGGCTCCACCTTGCCCTTGAGCCGCGGACCCTCGAACGAACCGCCGCTGATACCGCCGGTCCGCCGGTCCCCGGTGGGCGTAGTTCCCAACCCGTACCCGCTTCCGACAAGTTCGATCCTGTAATCCATGAGGAATTCGCTTGGGATGGTGTCCATGTGTGCTCCTTTCAGAAAAGCCAGTAGACATTCCCGCGGGCGTGGTGGCAAGGGGCTCGGACCGCTGCTACCCCATCCACCCCGGGTGCACTAGCCTGATGCGTTATGGCCGAACGCGAAATCAGCCCCGAAGTCCGTGCCTTTCTCAACGAAATGGCCGTCCCCTGCGTGATCTCCACACTCCGTCCGGATGGCTCCCCGATCACATCCGCTACGCTTTACGGGTTTATCGGTGAAGATGTCGTCGTTTCAACACCAGCAAAAAGAAACAAAGCCCGCAACGTCCGTGAAGACCCTCGTGTGTCGTTCATCGTGGACACCAAGGAGGCCCCTTACCGCGGCATCGCCATAGAGGGCACAGCCGAACTCACCGAAGACACAAATGGAAACGTCCTCCGGTCCATTCTCGAGCGATACGTGAGTTTCGAGTCTGCGCTGGAGACGAGTGACCGGCTCGAGTCGATGGGGCAGCGAACCATACTTCGGATCAAGCCCGAGCGAGTAAGGACCTGGGGGTTCTAAGAGACAGCGGAAAGAAATTAGGACAGTTGTTTTGATTTCTGGTCGCCCCGTGACCGAGTTGGCCGGTGGACTGC
>DASCML010000150.1:0-6260 GCA_036010925.1 Dehalococcoidia bacterium
CAATTGATTGAAGGGCTGTGGGAGAGAGGCTTAGCACAGTGTCGGTTCCAGTGGGCACGAGCTGGCGAAGGGCAAATGGCAGGTCCCTGGCCAGATCTGGGATCTGAGATGCCGTGTGTGCCTCGAGGGCTCCGATATATTGTCGAATGTCGGCGATCAGCTCGTTGATCCTCTCAACACTCCGCTCCAGAAGCTGCTTCGTTTCCGACTCTGTCTCCGGCTGTCTCAAATGGGCGTCGAGCTCGAGGCCGAGTGCGTACAAGGACTGGATGGTGCCGTCATGTAGGTCGTGGGCAATGCTCGCTCTTTCCTCGAGAAGAGCTATTCGGTGGCCTTTCTCCCGTTCCAGCGTCAGCGAAATGGCGGTGGCCGCTTGGAGAGAGAGCACAACCGCCGCTTTCTCGTGAGGGATGGTGAACTCTGTCCGTCCTCTACCGCGTGCTACATAGATGGAACCGATGGTCTGACCTTCGACGCGGATCGGAACACCCAGGAAGGGTCCGACTTCGAAGTGTCCTTCAGGAAACCCCGAGTGATCCGGGTGTACGGCGACATCGGCGGTTCGGATGGGGCTGTCGCAGCGGGCTAGCGTTCCAAGAAGGCCCCGGCCGTTGGGAGGGTCTCCGATGGCTCGGGCGTCTACGTCGCCGATGCCCGTGTATACGAAACGATCGAGCTTCCCGTCGGCGGTAAAGGTCGTGATCGCGCCGTAGTCGGCTTCCGTTATCGACTTTGCTCGGTCGGCTAGGGTTTGTAGGGCCTGCTGGATCCCTTCGCTGCCCGCCAGAGCATCGATCGTGGCCGACATCTGTTCTAGCTCGGAGTCCACCGCAAGATTGTTCCACAGTTGCTACGGGGGAACCATCGCCGGAAATAAGTTCGGAAATCGAGCGGTGCTCGACATTCGGCCGTTCGACCATTAGCTGCTGTTGCCGCGACCGATCCGGAGACCGGGGATGCCCATTGGGTTGCGAGCCCGGCGAATTCATCAACCCGGAATCTTTCACCTGGACTGAAGTGGTCGGGAGCAGGCCAATTTGTTCAGACCGTGAAGCGCCCAACGCAGCCATCTCAGCGAGCCCTGCGGCTGAGGCATCCAATCTCCACTGGTTTACGAGTGTAGTCGGGCCTGTGTCAGCCGACTCCGCTTCCGATGGCGCTATGCGGCGTACGCCTTGGGCGAGATTGGCACAGAGTCGAGCAAGAACGAGGGGATGTTTCGCACCAGCGCGGATCATTTCCGTCCTGACTTGTTGACTCGTCGTCCTCGTTGAGGGTGACCGCCGTCGCTCCATCGGAGGTGAAGTCCTGGACCATAACTCGTGCTCTGGGGGCAGGAGTATGGTTAAGGCACAGTTGAAGTTCACTATTGAACCGAGGGGACGGACCATGAAGGCCCTCGCCTTAATCGTAATCGTGGTTCTTTTGACTTCGGCCTGCGGTGGCAGTTTGGACACGGCGACAACAGCTACTACGGCTGTTGAGCCAGCCACAGGAGCCGTCCTTGACCTCGAACAACTTTGGTCTTACGGCCTGATCAGCAGGAGAACTGGAGAACCACTTGTTCGGGAGGGTGCCGAACACAATCTGGATGAGAACTTAGTATTCTATGGCTACAACGTCATCATTGACGAGACAGGTAATCAAATCACTCCAACTGGGCGCCCTCTTCACGGTGGTGAGCAACTCATCCTTACATCCATGTACCAGGAAGATTATAACACACGGGAATTTGCATTTATTTATGTAATTATGGCACCAATTAGAGATACTTTACTGTATCATTTCGAAGAAACTTCTAAGGAAGATTGGTTGGTATTAACGCAAGTACTGACTATCAATGATATCAAAACAACTGTGGCACCTGAAATCAATGCATATAGCAATCTATCTACTGAGCAGGTCTATGATTATATTGCGAGTGGGCAGGCCGAAGGTAGTGCTGTCATGCGCTACCTCGAAGAAGTTGGTCTGGAGTTGAAATGTTTGGCTTTTCAAGACTTCAACTTTACTAATCCCGAGGGTGCCAATCATTGTGAAGACCGTCACCTCGACCTTGGTTCTGGCATTAAAATGCCATGATTATCGAGTAACTTGCTCTGCAATCTGACCGGCTCTGTCCTTGTAAGACGTCGCGCAGGATCAGGGCGGCTCGGCATCCGGTCGTTTCCGTGCGACTCACAGATCTTCTCATTGCTGGTCCTGTTGGCGGCGAGAACTACGACACATGGGGGAGCGAGAGGCTGCGTCCCCGGGGGGCTTTAGCGTGCAGCATTGCTTCCGAGCACGCCCCGTTACAGCACAGCGCGAGCAGACTTCGGGAAGTTCATGAGTGGCTCAGACGGTTGGGCCAGACGAGTTCAGATCGCCCTAAACACCGGGATCGGATAGTCACCGGTCTCCTGGTCTTCAAATTCAACCCGCACCCGTTGGCCGATCGCAATGTCTGTGGTCGGGTCTTCGGCCCCAACGATGTTGGTTAGCATCCGGAAGCCCTCGTCGAGGTCAACATAAGCCACGGCGTATGCACCTAGTTCGACGAAGCCGGGTATGCGGTTCTGACGGACAACCGAAAAGGTGTAGATCGTTCCTTCGCCCTGCGAAGTTCTCCAGACCAGGTTGGCTTTGCCGCACTGACGACAGTGCGCCGAGGGGTAGAAGTTCACCATAGAACAAACCTCGCAGTACTGATACCGGAGCTCATGGTTTTTGACTCCATCCCAATAGTGCTGCGTATCCGGCTCGGGAAAGCGTGGTTGGGGACGACTCGGCATCTGGTTCCTCCCTCTGTTCTAGTCAGCGGCAAGGACGACAGTGCCGCCCGTGTGGCTGCTGCCCAGGAGGCCACCATTGCCATGTGCTACGGCAAGCTTCGCGCCCTCCACCTGTGAATTTGATTCGCCTCGGAGCTGCCTCACTGACTCGAGCAGCAGGAAGAGGCCCCTCATGCCGGGGTGATTCGAAGAAAGTCCTCCCCCGTCCGTGTTGAGGGCCAAGCCTGGCTGATCAAAAGCGAGATGGCCGTCTTCAATGAATGAGCCGACTTCTCCTTTCCCGCAGAAACCGAGGTCTTCGAGACATACGCCCACGGTGATTGAAAACGAATCGTAGATCATTGCAATGTCGATCTCGTCGGGTGAAACACCGGCCTGGCCCAGTGCGGCGGGAGCGCTCTGGGCGCCGGCGCTGGTCGTGATGTCGCCATCATTCTCTCTGAACTTGGTTGCCTCTCCGGAACCTATGATCCAGACGGGTTTCTTCTTGATGTTACGCGCGACGTCGGCATTGACGAAGACCGCTGCGCCACCACCGTCTGACACCATGCAGCATTCGAGGAGGTGGAGCGGATCGGCAACTATTCGAGACTCTAGGACGTCGTCGACGTCGATCTCATCTACTTTGACGAACTGAAGGTCGGTCATCGCCTTCACGGCCTCCGGGTTTCGCATCGCATGCTTCCTGGTGGCCACGGAAATGTGCGCCAATTGCGTAGATGTCGTTCCGTATTCGTGCATGTGACGCTGAGCGACCATCGCGTAATTGCTGATGAGCGTTTGGCCGTACGGAAGCTCCATATTCGTCTGCCATGTCCCGCCGGCTGGTCCGCGTCCCCCACCGGTTCCGATTGGTACTCTGTTGGAGGCCGATGTCGACCCGTACGTGGTTATGGCAACATTCACGCGGCCGGCCGCCATGTCCCTCAGCACGTGGGAGGCATGAAACTCGTACGATGAGCCGCCGACTTGGGTTGTGTCGATGACCCTCGGCCTGAGCCCGAGATAGGCAGAGAGCCCGAGCCCACCACCACCTTCGCCGTCGCCTGCGTCGTAGAGGCCGTCAACGTCCTTCCAGTCGAGGCCGGCGTCCTCGAGCGCCTCGGTGAGCGAAGCGGCCTTTATCTGCATGGCCGAAACCCCGGGGGCCACTCGCAATGGATACTCATGGATTCCCGCGATTGCGGCTTGGCGCTGCTGATTCATCGACTGTTCCTGCCTTGAGATGTTCGCGGACGGTAGCATATCCGCCGGGAGTGCGCAGTCCCCCTCCCGGAGGCCAGAAGCCTTGCTGGTGAGGGCGAGCTGCTCGAAGCTGGATCTATGCGCATCGGACTCATCAGCGACACTCACCTACCGTCACTGGTTCACAGCCTCGACGAGCTCGGGCCGAGCGCTGGAGAGGCTCTTCGCGACGTTGACCTCATTCTCCACGGGGGCGATGTGATCGCCCCCGCGGTACTCGACTGGTGCGAGCAGTTTGCGGATGTCCTTGTCGCGAAGGGTAACAACGACATCTTCACCGACCCCCGGTTGGCTTCCACACAATTCGTTGATTCCGATGGATTCCGCATCGGTATGGCTCACGAGCTGCGACCCGAGTCCCGACCAATGGACGATATTGTGACCGCTTCGCTGGGGGGGGAAAGTGTCGATGTAGTGGTTGGAGGCGATACGCACGTGGAGCGCCTGGAGTTCCGAGAAGGCATTCTCCTTGTTAACTCGGGAAGCCCGATCCTCCCTCATCACTTGTCGACACGGCTAGGGTCTCTGGCGATGCTCGAAACTGAACCAGGGCAAGTCCGCGCGGAGATTGTGGATTTGGGGTCTACTCGGGGGCTCCGAAATCCGGTGAGGTCGCAACATGTGGTGATCAAGCGGGGAGATGTGATCGAAGCCTCGCTCGGGGGCAGGGCTCTTAGCGCTGAAGAGTTCTCTCTCGTTCCGAATGAGCGATTGCGCCTCGTTCCACCTAACATCAGCGGCTAAAATTCCTTAGTAGGCAGCTTCGAGCAGAGGAGATGAAGAGGTCACGTGGACGACTCGAGACTTGTCTATTCGAGCGATCGGGGCGACCTTCGGAAGCCCGTTCGGCACCGGTCGTCCAAACAAAAGAACAGGCTCGGCGGATCAGCGAGGTTTCCTGCTGACGGAGTGGTCAGAGTGACACGCGAGCGAAGTGGGCGCGGTGGCAAGGAAGTCACGGTTATTCATGGGTTGCCGGGAAATCCTGATGAGATTCGGAAATTGGCAACCACGCTAAAACAGCGGTGCGGTGTCGGCGGCACAGTCAGGGAGCGGACCGTCGAACTCCAGGGCGATCAAAGTACTCGCGTGGTTGCTTGGCTCGAGAAGCAGGGTCACAGAGTTAAACTGGCCGGTGGTTGAAGATCCACCTCGATAGCTCCAACTTTCCTTCGAACTGACTGCAACAGAACCAGTGATATTCTCTTATCTCATGATGCGTCGCCACGAGCGGATGCGGGCACTTTCACATTTGGTCATTGTTTCCCTCGTATTCGGTGCCGTTGCCATCTTCTCGGTGGTGGCCTCGCCACGTGTGGTGATGCGTTCAGCTAATGCTGATGAGAATGAGTCTTCCGATGGAGCGATCCCCGCCTCGACAAGGCTCTGCGATGAGGGTGAGCCGGTGCCCTTGGAGGGCGAAGCGAAGTGCCTCGTGCAGTGGAGAATCATGGATGTGGCACGCGACGGCGAGCCACCGCCTCCACTGACACCAGTGCTCCCTGAGAGTCCTGCTGGCCTTCAAGTCTGGTCTGACGGCGACTCACTCTCTTATTTCATGACCACAAATCTCTTCGAGATGTTCCGTGACCAGGGGGGGATTCCGGTGCGCAGCGCCGACTACAAGATTTCCGCTCGTCTTCGAGGACAGTCGGGCCGTTCCGAGATACTTGGAGTGCCGTTTAACGATTGGTTCAGCTATATGCCGGCCGAGATGGCTCGGTATGCCCCCGACGTCGTAGTCTTGATGGTCGGGGCCAATGATGCTGGGTACATAGCGCCAGAACTCTACGGTCAGGACGTCGGCGCCATGATGGACCTTGTGAAGGCGCCGGGCCGAATCGTGGCGTGGGTTGGTCTCCCGGGGCTTCTCCGGGAGGACCTGGCCAGGAACAGTCCGCCTCTCAATGTTGCCGCCAAAGCGGAGGCGGATCTCCGGGACTGGGTGGTCTTTGTGGATACCTCACGAATCTCACCCGATGCGTCCGATGGAGTCCATTTTGGGCCCTCCCGCGCTCGTCTGCTGGCCCAGACCGTTATGGAAGCCCTTTTCCCTGCCGCTGATTGAAGGGAATGCTGACTGCCGAGTCGTTCAGCCGTTCGGCGACTATGGACCACTGCGAGCGATCGGCGCACCCTTGGAAACGCACGGGGAGGGCTCAGTTGAATCTTTCCGATGGCTTCGATGGTTGCTCGCCTGAAGCTGCGGCTTCGTGGACCAATCACTCGTTCGGGCAAATT
>DASCML010000151.1:0-16005 GCA_036010925.1 Dehalococcoidia bacterium
CACAACTGAGTTTGGAATGGCCCCCGAGCCTACCGTTCAGGAGAGCCTGACGGCGGGGGCCGATCTTGTGCTCTTTAGCGGCGACAAATTGCTGGGAGGACCACAGGCGGGAATCATCGTTGGCAGAGCGGCACTGATCGAAGAATTGCGAGGCCACCCGCTGGCGCGCGCGCTCCGGATCGACAAACTCACCACAGCGGCGCTGGCAGCAACACTAAAGGCCTATGAAGAAGGCGAAGCCGCCTCCCGAGTACCGGTCTGGCGAATGCTCAGCACTCCGCTGGAGGACATACGCGCACGGGCCGACCGGATAGCCGGGAAAATCGCCGGCTCCATGGTCGTCACGGGCACAACGATGGTTGGGGGCGGGTCTCTTCCAGGCGAAGGCATGCCCACATATTGCGTGGCCATTTCGAGCACGGAGGGCCCGGAGCGGCTTTCCCAGGCGATGCGCTCAGGAGATGTCCCGATCGTAGCGAGAATCGAAGACGAAAGAGTCTTGATCGACCCGAGAACGATGGACGTTGCTGACGACGATCTGTTGGTTCGGCTGGTCCGAGCTGCGCTCCCAAATTCATCATGACCATGTAACGAAATCCAGTGGCGGTTGGCCGCCGGGGCATGCTACAGTGCGCCATCCGTTACAGTTTTCACAATCGCTCAACGTATGGTTCTTGAGATTCCAGAAGTCGTGATCAATCGCCTCCCGACATACGCTCGGGCGTTGGCTACGCTTGCCGAAAACGGGGAGGCTGTCGTCAGCTCCCAGGCACTCGGGGAGGCCCTCGATGTGACACCCGCGCAGATCAGAAAGGACCTCAGCTACTTCGGCCGATTCGGCAAGCAAGGCCGCGGGTACAACGTTCAATCGCTGCTCGCCCGGCTCCGTGAGATTCTTGGATTGGACCGACAATGGCACGTCTGCGTCGTAGGCGTCGGCCGGCTCGGACAGGCGATAGTCGAATACGGCGGATTCGAACCCCAGGGATTCAAAATCCTTGCTGCGTTCGACAGCAACCCAGAGCTCGAGGGCCGGAGCATCGGCAACTTGTCTGTTCAGAACCTGGATGAACTGGGAGCGTTCCTCGCTGAGCGGCCCGTAGATATCGGCATCGTGGCCGTTCCAGCCGAGAACACGCAGGAAATCGTTGACAGGCTCGTGTCTGGCGGAGTACGGGCGGTGCTGAACTATGCTCCCACAACGCCTCATGTCCCCGCTGAAGTCAGTATTCGAAATATCGACCCTGTCCTGGCCATGCAGAGCATGACCTACTACCTCAAGCTCTAACCCGAACCGGGGGGCACCTGGGGCTGTGCGCTAACGGTTTTCCTGCATGAAGAGCCCCACGAGGTTTTCCTCCTCGGTCGGAAGGCTCCGTTTGATAACGTCAAGATGATCCAGGGCGATCCCTGCGCCGATTGCCACGCATTCGAGCGGACTGTCCGCTACATAGCAGGGCACTCCGGTCTCCTGTGTTAGCAGCTCGTCCATATGGCGAAGCAGGGCGCCGCCACCGGTTAGCACGATCCCCCGGTCGATCACATCGGCGGCGAGTTCAGGTGGGGTACGTTCCAGCACGGTCCGCACGGCTTGCACAATTGTGGCAAGCCCGTCCTGAATGCTCTGCACGACTTCCAGGCTGGTAATCGTGATCGTCTTGGGGAGTCCGCTCAGCTGGTCTCGCCCACGGACCTGCGTACTCAGACCTTCGTCTACGGGGAGAGCGCTCCCGATCGCGATCTTGATCTCCTCGGCCGTACGCTCGCCAATGACCAGATTGTGGCGTCGCCGTACGAAGGCCATAATTGCCTCGTCCAAGCGGTCTCCGGCGACGCGGACGGACTCGCTAACGACCAGACCGTAGAGTGAGATGACCGCCGCTTCAGAGCGTCCCCCACCGATGTTCACGACCATGTTCCCCCGGGCCGAGCCGATCGGGATGCGGGCACCGATCGCGGCCGCGAGGGGCTCCGGAATGAGGTGGGCGGGCTTCCGCCCGCCGGCCTGCTCAGCCGCATCCCGGACTGCACGCTGCTCGACGCTAGTGACGCCCGCGGGAACGGTGACCATCACCTCGGGGCGGACGATGTTGAATCTGCCCGATATGCGCCCTATGAAATACCGAAGCATCGCCTCGGTCGTCAGATAGTCTGCAATTACACCGTCCCTCATCGGACGGATGACACCGATCGAACCCGGAGTGCGGCCCTGCATCGCGCGCGCCTCGGCGCCAACGGCCACGATCGCGTTATCACGGTTGTGCCGGGCAACGACGGACGGTTCGTTGACAACAATTCCCTGGCCCCTGACGTACACGAGGATGTTCGCCGTCCCGAGGTCGATCCCGGCTCGCTTGGAGGAGAGAAATTCGAACACCATCAGTTCCTCTCGATCCCGGCGCCGAGCTCACGGAGTTTTTCTTCTAGAGCCTCGTATCCCCTGTCCAGATGTGACACCTCTTCAATGGTAGTGGTCCCCGTGGCTGCGAGCGCAGCCAGAAGGACCGCCGCCCCCGCCCGCACGTCCAGAGCCCGCACTCTCGCCCCATGAAGCTTGGTCGGGCCAAGAACGATCGCCGACGATCCAGTACTAACGATTTCGGCTCCCATCTTGCGCAGCTCTCCGACGTAGAGCATGCGGTTATCGAAGACACGTTCGTGGATGATTGAGACGCCCTGGGCCTGGGTGAGCATCGCTGCCATCGGAGAGTGAAGATCAGTGGCCAAGCCGGGATAGGGGAGGGCCTGGAAGCTAACTGCCCGGAGCTGACTTGGGCCACTGACGACCAATCGGCCTGGCGTTGCGTCAACACCGGCCCCACATGCCCTCAGCTTGGCGATCAGGGCATCCATCACGTGCACAGGCGCTTCGAGAATTTCGATCTCCCCCGCGGTCACGGCTGCTGCGATCGCAAACGTCCCAGCCTCGATACGGTCGGGCATGATCCGCACCCTTGCTCCGTGGAGAGATTCGACTCCGTCCACCTCGAGTATCTGGGACCCCACGCCCGAAATCTTCGCCCCCATCGCGGCGAGAAGGTTTGCGAGGTCGCTCACCTCCGGCTCCGTGGCAGCGTTCACAATGGCCACTTGCCCTCGGGCAAGCACCGCCGCCATAAGGACGTTTTGTGTCCCTGTAACGGAGGCGTAATCCATGAAGATACGAGCGCCCCGGAGGCTCCCCGGCCCGTCGGGAGCCCTGGCAACCCAGCGATCCTCCACCTGCTCGACGGTGGCGCCCATAGAAGCGAACCCGCCCAGATGGACGTCGATCGGGCGTTGGCCGATGGCATCGCCCCCGGGGGGAGCCGAGCTCGCCCAACCAAAGCGGCCAAGCAGCGGGCCCGTTACTTGGAACGAGGCACGATTCTCAGTGATCAACGCTGTTGGCGTTTCAAACGTGCTAATGGACGCGCTGTTGAGGCAAATCGAGCCGTCCGAAAGATCGCGGACGGTCGTTCCCAGGTTCTCAAGCAGTCGGCGGACGGAGTGGACGTCCGAAATGTCCGGAACATTCTCGAGAATAATATCCTCGTCAGTCAGGAGAGACGCACACATTGCGGCAAGGGCGGCGTTCTTGCTTCCCGATGTCCGCACGGACCCGCGCAGGGCCGAACCGCCCTCCACTCGATACCGAGGCGACGTTGCGGTCATCATGTTCACTCAAAGGCAGGATAGGCCCGCCCACGGCCACTGGCCAACGCCAAACCGCTCGGGCGGCCTGTCAACGCTATCTGCAAACTGCTGAGTATGCGGACCCGTCTGAACGAAGATGGCCCGCACGAGCGCAAGCTGGAGCGAGCCGCTAGCCTCCGGGGCGTGGCGGGCCGGGTCGGCGACGCCGAAGCTCGACAGTTCGAAGACGGGCCAGGGCGCGCCGGAGGGCCGCTTGCGCCCTCGCGAGGTCCACATCGTTTCCTGCCTGCTCACGATGAGCACGAATGCGCTCCTCGGCCTTCCGGCGCGCTTGCTCAGCCCGCGATTCATCAATCTCTTCTGCTGCCTCTGCCTGGTCCGCAAGAATCGTCACTCGATCCTCGCGGACCTCGACAAACCCCCCTGCCACGGCAAACTGTTCCTCAGTCTCCCCCCGCCGGAAGACGACCTCTCCATGGGTCAGTGTCGTCATGAGGGCCGCGTGGCGGGGAAGAATGGCAAGCTGACCCTCTGAGCCTGGGACAATCAGCGTATCCACATCCGACTCGCTACGAACGAGGCGCTCAGCCGTGACGATTTCCACCGTGAGGGGCATGCCGGTCTACTCCTCTGAGAGCTGCCGGCCTTTTTCGACCGCCATCTCGATATTTCCGACCATATAGAAGGCCTGCTCCGAGAAACCATCGTGCTCTCCATCGAGAATCTGCTTGAAACCCTCGATGGTCTCACGCACCGGCACGTACTGACCGGGGCTCCCGGTGAACTGCTCGGCCACGAACATTGGCTGCGTCAGGAACCGCTGGATCTTGCGAGCTCGGGCCACAGTCAGCTTGTCCTCGTCAGAGAGTTCATCGATACCTAGGATCGCGATGATGTCCTGCAGGTCACGATAGCGCTGGAGGACACCCTGGACCCCCCGAGCAACATCATAGTGTTCCTGTCCCACGATTCGTGGCTCAAGGGCGCGCGAGAACGACGAGAGCGGGTCCATGGCGGGGAAGAGTGCTTGCTCGGCGAGCGCCCGCTCTAAGGCAACCACCGCGTCGAGGTGACCGAACGTTGTCGCGACGCCCGGGTCGGTGTAGTCGTCCGCAGGCACGTAGATGGCCTGGAAAGATGTGATGGATCCCTTCTTGGTCGACGTGATGCGCTCTTCGAGGTCACCCATCTCCGTCGCGAGGGTCGGCTGGTAGCCGACCGCGGACGGCATTCGCCCGAGAAGCGCAGAGACCTCCATGCCGGCGAGGATGTAGCGATATATGTTGTCAACAAAGAACAGCACATCGCGACCTTCCTCGTCTCGGAAGTACTCCGCCATCGTGAGACCACTGAGTCCGACCCGCAGCCGCACACCGGGCGGCTCGTTCATCTGACCGAATACCATAGCCATCTTCGAAATGACTCCGGAGTCTTTCATCTCGTGCCAGAGGTCATTGCCTTCGCGCGAACGCTCACCGACGCCCGCGAACACGGAGTACCCGCCGTGCTCGCGGGCGATATTGGAGATCAGCTCTTGAATCACGACCGTCTTGCCGACGCCGGCCCCACCGTAGAGGCCGACCTTCCCACCACGAACGAGAGGCGCAATTAGGTCTACTACCTTGATTCCTGTCTCAAGGACAGAAGGATCGGTTTCCTGCTCATCGAAAGTGGGTGGCTCGCGATGAATCCCCCAGCGGGGTGCGTCCGCCGGTGCCGGGAGGTCGTCGATAGGATTGCCGAGAACGTTGAACATCCTCCCAAGGGAGCTTTCTCCGACAGGGACCGAGATTGCGTCGCCGGTATTTGCTGCAACAGCGCCCCGGCGTAGCCCATCGGTCGAGTCCATAGCGAGACAGCGGACCCAATTGTTGCCGAGGTGTTGCTGCACCTCGGTCACCAGCAACCGTCCATCATCCATCTCCACCGTCACGGCGTTGTTGATGGACGGCAGTTCGTCCGGCGGAAACTCGACGTCGATCACAGTGCCGATCACCTGGACTACGCGGCCCCGGGCGGTACTTGCAGTGTTCGTCATGACTGGTCCTCCAACTCTTAGCTGTTGTCATTTGCGGGAGCGTTCGGTCTGCCCCCCCGGCGGAACGAAGCGAGCCTCGCCGCCATGTCCGGGCCTCCGCCCGGGCTCGTCCTTCGTTCGTAAGCGAGGCCATCAACCAACGTGTACCTCTGGCCTTCGTTCACCAGCCGCTTGTCTGCACGAAGCGTGTGCCACGAATTTACGAGAATCGTGGCAGCCAGTTCAGTCGTTTTTTCGACCCTCTGGTCATCCGGTACAACCACGTTCACCAAGCCAAGGCCCAGCGCTTCGTCAGCAGTGACCGTCGTTCCCGTCAGCATCATCTGCTTCGCTTTAAGCGCCCCGATGCGGCGGGGAAGTCGCTGACTCATGCCCCAAGTTGGGGTGAGCGCCCAGCGTCCGTGTGTGTCGGCAAAGGTCGATGATTCGCCAGCTACAATCAGATCGCAGCCGAGGGCCACTTCAAGGGCTCCCGTATAACAGGGACCATGCGTGGAGGCTATGACCGGCTGTGGGAGAGCCTCCAGGTTATCGATGGTCTCGGCCTGGAAATGCGGCTCCGGAGCACGGTCACCCGTTTGGATAGCTTTGATGTCGTTTCCAGCCGAGAATGCGCGGCCGGAACCCTGCAAGACGACACACCCGATCTCGTCCTCGTTCGAGCCGATCGAGTCCAAGTGAGCACGCAATTCTACAAACAGCGCCGGACTGAGCGCGTTCAGGGCTTCAGGTCGGTTAAGAGTCAGCCAGGCCACCCCATCCCTGTCACTCCGTAATACGAGACCGGTCATATAAGTACCCCCGCAATTTCAGCAACCGTCACTTCTGTCAGGGAATCGAATTCCCTCTCAGGATGCGGTAGTTCCAGCTCCTTGGTGTAATCAGTCCGCACCGCCCAGCAAATCATCCCGGCGCGGTGCGCGGATTCAATCCCCGCCGGAGCGTCTTCAAAAGCGAGGCAGCTTTCAGGACGCGCGCCGAGCCTCTTTGCTGCGGACAGATAGACCTCCGGGTCGGGCTTGCCCTCTGAGACGTCAGAGCCCGTAGTGATTGAATCGAATGCGTCGGCAAGTCCGATTGTTTCGAAACATGCGAGAACCCAGGGTTCGATAGAAGAGGAGGCGACGGCAGTTGCAACGCCCGCCTCTCTCAGAGAGCGGACTAGCTCAACGGCTCCGGGCATAGCAACTGAGTCGCGCTTATAGATGTCCAGCACGATCTCCCTGTAGCGAGCGCTGTAATATGCCCGAGAACGGGAGAGATCATGGTCGCGCATCATGTCGCTCCAGCCCGTCTTGGTCCCCATGTAGGGCTTATAGCGTTCGAGTGAGACGGAAAGTCCTTCCTCCCCGAGGAGCGAATTCACGGCACGGAAATGAAGGGGTTCCCCATCGACGAGAACCCCATCCATATCGAAAATAACCGCCGCAAATCCAGTCAGTTCTAGCCCTCCAATGCCGATGCACCGCCAACGATGTCGAGCAGTTCCGTGGTGATCTGTTCCTGACGGAGCTTGTTGTATGTCAGGGTCAGCTCACGCTGAATGTCGCTGGCGTTATCGGTGGCATTCTTCATCGCTACCATCCTCGCCGACTGCTCGCTCGCAGCGGACTCGAGAATGGCCTCGTAAATCTGCATCTCGATGAAGCGGGGCAGGAGACGCTCTAGTACGACCGCTGGGGACGGCTCGAAGATATAGGATTGGCGGAACTCGGCGGCCTCTTCGTCACTGTCCATTTGCGGAGGCTCAATCGGGAGCAGCTGGCGAATGACAGGAGTCTGATTCGCAGTGCTCACGAAGTGTGGAAAGCTCAGGTAGACCTGGTCCACGACCTCGTTCATATAGTCGTCGATGACCAAGTGAGAAATACCTAATGTTTCGGCCTGCGTGGGATAGTCGCCGAGCTCCGTGAACTCAGCACTGACATTTGTCCTAGCCCGGATGAAGAAGTCACGCCCCTTCTTTCCCACGGCAACGACGTTGACTTCTTCATCACGCCCGGCCACAAAGGTGCCGGCGGCGCGATTCATGTTGGCGTTGAGCCCACCGCAGAGGCCCCGATCCGGAGTGATGTGAAGGACGCCAACGGTCGTGGCGGCGCGGGAGTCGAGCAGGGGGTGAGCCGGGCCATCACCGCTGTCCGCCCCCGTTGCGAGGCCGCTCAGCACCGTTCGGAGCTTCTCGGCGTAGGGACGCGCCTGCATTGCACGGTCCTGAGCCCGGCGCATCTTCGAAGCAGCAACCAGCTGGAGCGCGTTCGTGATCTTTGTCGTGTTCTCGACCGATGTGATACGTCGCTTTAGTTGCTTGATGGTGGCCATTGCTGCTCAGAACTCCTCGATTTCGTCGTTTGCGGTCCCTAGAAGGGGACGCTCTGCTTGAACTCTTCGATGGCAGCCTTCAGCCCTTCCTCGATCTCGGGAGTCATTACTCCCTCGGACTGAATGCTGGCGGCGAGGTCGGGCTTATTGCTGGCGAAGAACTTGCGCAGCTCTACCTCGAAGCCTCCCACCTTCTCCACCGGGACATCGTCCAGCAATCCTTCGGTCACAGCGAAGATGGTTGCCACTTCTTCGGCGAGGCTGAGCGGCTCGAATACGCCTTGCTTGAGGACCTCGTTCACACGCGTTCCGCGGTCCAGCTGCCTGCGAGTAGCCGCATCGAGATCGCTTGTACCGAACTGGGCGAATGCCTGCAGCTCGCGGAACTGGGCGTGATCAAGCTTGAGCGTCCCGGACACGGACTTCATGACCTTCGTCTGGGCTGCCGAACCAACCCTGCTAACCGAGATGCCGACATTCAGAGCAGGCCGGATTCCGGCATTAAAGAGGTCTGGCTCAAGGTAGATCTGGCCGTCAGTGATAGAGATGACATTGGTCGGAATATAGGCCGACACATCGTTGGCCTGCGTCTCGATGACTGGAAGCGCTGTAAGTGAGCCTCCTGCCTCGAGCTTAGCAGCGCGCTCGAGAAGGCGGGAGTGAAGATAAAAGACATCGCCCGGATATGCTTCCCGCCCGGGCGGGCGGCGAAGGAGCAGCGAGAGTTGACGGTATGCCCAGGCATGCTTGCTCAGGTCGTCGTAGACGATAAGAGCATCCCGTCCGTTCTCCATGACCTGTTCGCCAATAGCGCAGCCCGCATAAGGGGCGAGGAACTGCAGTGCGGCCGAATCAGAGGCATTGGCGGCGACGATAACGGTGTGGTCCATCGCGCCGTGCTCTTCGAGCCGACCGAGGACCTGGGCCACCTTGCCCGCTTTCTGGCCGATGGCGACGTAGATGCAAACCAGGTCCCCGTCCTTCTGGTTGATGATCGTATCGAGCGCAACCTGGGTTTTTCCGGTAGAGCGGTCGCCGATGATCAGCTCACGCTGGCCGCGCCCAATGGGGATGAGGGCGTCGATGGCCTTGATCCCGGTCTGGACGGGAGCGTCTACGCTCTTGCGCAAAGTCACGCCGGGAGCGATGCGCTCCACAGGGCGAGTCACGTCTCCGTTAACCGGTCCCTTGCCATCCAGGGGGTTCCCAAGCGGGTCGATCACGCGGCCTACAAGGTCATCGCCAACCGGCACCTCAATAATGCGACCGGTGGAGCGAACCTCATCACCTTCCTTGATATCGGTGTACTCGCCGAGTACCACCGCGCTAACCGATTCCTCCTCGAGGTTCATCGCGATCCCGTTAGCCCCGTTGGAGAACTCAAGCAACTCCGAGTACATCACTCCGGAGAGGCCGTGGATGCGGGCAACGCCGTCGCCGGTGCTGATAACGGTGCCTACATCCGTGGACACCACATCTGTCCCGAATCCCTTGATTTGATCCTTCAGGATGGAAGCAATCTCTTCAGCGCGAACCGCCATAAGTAACCTTCCTCTTTTGACTCGTCCTCGAACGCCGAGATTAACCCGACGCCAGTTCCTGGCCCAATCTGTGGAGCCGTGTCCTAACGCTGCCGTCTACCAGCCGATCGCCCACGCGGACAACGAGTCCACCGATGATCGCTGGGTCGATCGTTACGGTGGCCGTCACGCGTTTACCTATCGACGTACTGAGCTGTTCTTCAAGCGCCGCGAGGCGCTCGCCCGAAAGCTCGACTGCAGTCGTGATCTCAGCCTGCTCAACACCCGCCTCGTCATCAGCGAGACGCGCGAACGCATCTGCAACGGCCCGGGCGTCGGGCGATCGGCCTTTTGATACGAGCAGCTTGGCGAGATTAAGCACCAATGGGTCTATGGCAAGAAGCCGCTCGACGAGAGCGAGCTTCTCTTCAAGTGCCGTGCGCCCATCTTGGAGAGGCCCGGCCGCCTGCGACTCGGCAAGCACCACCGCCACATCGTCGAGATCCGACCGCCACCGGTCCAGATCCGCCGATGTTTCCCGGGCCAAGTCGAACGCGGCCTGTGCATATCGCTTCGCAGCTGCTACGTCTGCCATGGTCTAGTTCTCGCCAAAGGACGACTGGTCGAGCGTTTCGTCGATGATTCGCTCATGGCCCTGCTGGTCCAGCGATTGCCCGATGACCTTTTCGGCCGCTGTAATCGTGATTCCGGCGAACTCGCGCCGGAGATCGGCGATGGCACGGTCGCGCTCCTGCTGGATCTCGACGCGGGCGCGCTCAGCTGCGACCTCGCGGTCACGTTCACTCTGTTCGCGTGCCTCGGCCTGGAGTCGAGTTGCGATAGACTGGGCGTTCGCAACGATCTCTTGGCCTTCTCCCCTAGCCGCGTCCAACTGAGCCTGAACATTGGCCTGGGCCTCCGCGGCCTCAGACCTGGCGGTTTCAGCCGCGTTAAGTCCTTCGGCGATCCGTTCACGGCGCTCGTCGAGCATTCGCATAATCGGCTTGAACAAAGTCAATCGCAGGATGACGAGTAGCACGACAAAGTTCGCGATTTGCGCAATCAGCTGCGGGAGATTGATTCCCAAAGCATCAAAAGCCTCGCTCATCTATCTACCTTTCTCTAGCTCCCCTGGGAGCGGGACAAGAACCGATCTACCTTAGAGAACGAATGCGATGATCAGAGCCGTCAACAGCGAATAGATGCCGATCGCCTCTGCGAACGCGATTCCAAGGATCATGTTCGTCTGGACCGCCGTCCGCGCCTCCGGATTGCGCCCGAGCGCTTCCATCGCTTTTCCGACCAGCAAGCCGATACCGATGGCCGGACCAATGCTGCCGACTCCCATCGCGAACGCTGCGCCGAGGGCCTTGGCACCGTCGACTTCAATCACGACCAAGAGCGGCAGGTAGCTCAAAAGATCCATGGCTAGATTCCTCCTTCACCGCCACCCGGCGGCTGGTTACTTCGCTTTCAACAGGCCCTAGTGGACCTGAGTAGCTCCCTCAGGTTGGTGGGAGTCGTCGTGACTCCCGGAGTGGTCACCTCCTTCGCCATGGTGTTCAGTTGCCATGACGGCGAAGACGAGAGTTAGCAGGGCGAACACGGCCGCCTGTATGAAGCCGACGAACAGCTCAAGTCCGTAGATGATGTCAACGAACAGGAACGGCATCAGGAAGGTGAGGATGAGAATCAGCACCTCCCCAGCAAAGATGTTCCCGAAAAGTCGGAATGCGAAGCTGATGATCCTGATGAGTTCCGACAGAAATTCGAGCAGCCCAACAAAGGTTCCTATGCCCTGGAGGTTGAAGAACTTCGTGAGATAGCCGATTCCGAGAGCCTGAAAGCCCCAGAACTCGATGGCGAGAAAAGCGACAATCGCCAGAGCAAGCGTGTTGTTCAGATCGCTGTTCACACTGCGGAAATACGGGATTACGAGCGCAAACTTCTCGTCTGAGAACTCGACCCCCGAAACGACCTCGTGGAGGGCCGGGCTTTCGACACCATGGCCGTGTTCCCCTTCTCCCTCTTCGCCCGAGTGTTCTTCGAATAGTAGCTGGGGCGCGCTCGGATCGGCTTCCAGGGCCGCGGCTGCCGCCTCGACGGTCCCGCTCCGAGGGTGCTCTTCGGACCCTTCGCCCTCAGGGGCCTCGAAGTCAGTGTAGATCTCAGCGAGGAACACAATGTAGCGATCGAGTGCCGCAGGCGGCTCTTCCCCTGCCTCAATTTCGAATTCCTCGGTGGTCGACCGTGGCATAGCAAAGGTGATGCCACCGGATTCGCCCATCTTGACGCCGACGAACTTCTCCTCTTCCTCGAATGCGTGGCCCTCTTCGTGGTGCAGCTCAATTTCGTGGAAGACCTCGTGGCCAACGTCTTCGACCTTCCCGATCGCGTTGAAGAACGGCAGGAGCCCAAGCCAGTTGGAGACGATTACAAAAAGGAAGATCGTCGCCACGAGCATTAAGAAACGCCGGCCCCGTTCGACGCCGGCAATAGATTCGATCTGATCCAAGAGAAACTCTATCGAGGCTTCCACGAAATTCTGAAAACCCGATGGAAGCAGTTTCATAGACCTCGTTGCAACGAGGGACATGACGATGAGGATCACCATCACGACCCAGGTCGTGATCAGGGTGTTGGAGATGTTCAGAGGCCCGACCTTCGTAATGACCTCGGCGGCGACCACGATCTCGGGCTGGGGTCCCTGGGCGATGATGAAACCAATTCCCAGCCACGCAAGCGCGGCTATGACACCCAGCGCAATGTAGAGGGACTTCACTCAGTGTCTCCCCGGTCTCCGAGCCGCTCCATGAACGGCGCCAGCATCCTAATTCCCCCGACCAGCGCAACGGCAAGGCCGAGGAAGATACCGATCAGCGTGAACGTGGGCTTCAGCCCGGTCAGCCCGTCGACCCAGAGGCCAACGCCGATCCCAATAACTATGCAGGTGGCGAAGTACCACCCGGCTCCGAGCAGGTATGCCGTGGGAGCCACCCAGCCGCCCACGTCTACTCCCCCTAGGGGGTCCCCAATTCGGAACCCCGGGAATAATAGGGGGATTGTGACGAAAAGCGCAACCAACCAAAAGGGTCGGCTTTTAGCTGCTTGGCTGGTCGAAATCACTCAGATCGAGCCCCTCGATGAAGTCCTTGAAGACTCCTAGTCGCTCCAGTTCAGCAGGGTCGACCGGTTTGCTCGGCTCGCGCCTCGGAGCACCCTCTTCCGAGGCCGCGTCGCCAGCGTCTGTAAGGGTTACACCAGCTCGATCGAGGACGTTCTCCTCGACGTATATAGGAACCTCCGTGCGAACGGCCAGTGCAATCGCATCGGAAGGACGGGAGTCAAGCTCCAACACAGAACCGTTGACATCGAGAACGATGCGGGCGAAGAAGGTGTCATTGGCGAGATCACTCACCACGATGTACTGCACGCGACCACCAAGTTGGGCGATCGTGTTGCTCAGCAGATCGTGCGTGAGAGGTCGAGCGACCGCTACGTCCTGCAGCCGGACTGCGATCGCATCGGCTTCCGCCGGACCGATCCAGATGATCAGGTAGCGATCCGACTCCTTTTCCCTCAGGATCACCACCCGCTGATAAGTCATGAGGCTTAGGCGGATGCTTTCGATGCTCATCTCTTTCATCGGCCTTACCTCTTCAACATGTCGGACGGCGAGGGACCTCGCTCATCCAGATGGTATGGACGGTGCGATCTGCGAGTCAACGTCCCTTCACACGGCCGTAACCGATCCTGCCAGGTCGGGTACTACGATAGACCAGTGCCCTGGACATCGTTGAAACGAACGTTGCGCCGGCGGTCAACAGCTACAATCTTCATCAAAGCAGCCCTTCTGACGCCCGCTTTCCTTGGCGGCGGTGACGAGCCCAACGGGGACTCAGGACCGGACGGGGCTGAGGAGACATCAACGACTTCAGCTGAACGCGAATCGTGGGCGGGCAGTATCCCGCGGCACCGGAATTTCCGGCTGAAGCAAGCTGGCTCAACACACCCGACCCGTTGTCCCTCAGCCAACTCCGTGGTCGGGCTGTTCTCCTCGACTTCTGTGGGACCCTAGGCTGCATCAACTGCCAGCACATCGTCGTTGATCTCAAGCAGCTGGAGAGCGAATTCAAAGACACGCTCATCGTCATCGGCGTTCACTCCGGGAAGTACGACACAGAACGCGAAGACGAGAGCATCCGCGAGGCGATTTCGCGTCTTGGCGTCCAGCACCCGGTGGTCAACGACCCGCGTTTCGACATCTGGGAGTCGTATGACGTGTCGGCCTGGCCAACCCTAGTTCTGATCGACCCGGCCGGCAACATCGTGGGCACCCATGCGGGCGAGGGCGTCTACAACCTTTTTCAACCCATCCTCACCGCTCTGATCGAGGCGTTCGACAGTGAAGGACTGGTCGAGTGGGGAATTGCGCCAGTGGCGCTCGACCCCGTGGGCCCCACAACCGTGCTTTCATATCCGTCGAAAGCGATCGCCGATTCTCGCGGACGCATTTACGTGGCAGACGCAGGGCACGACCGGGTAGTGGTCGTTGGGACGGACGGGGACGTGGAGCGGGTGATCGGCTCCGGCGAGCCCGGGTTCATCGACGGGTCTCCGGAGTTGGCCCAGTTCCAACAACCCCAAGGCCTGGCCCTCTCGCCAAGCGAGGAGACTCTTTATGTCGCTGACACACGAAACCACACCATTCGGGCGATCGACCTCGAGGCGTTCGAGGTCACCACGATCGCCGGCACGGGCGACCAGTTGAATCGCTTACCGAGTGCCGATTCGAAGGGTACCGAAACGTCCATGGCTTCACCATGGGATGTGTTCCAACACGGGACAACTCTCGTAATCAGCATGGCTGGCGTGCATCAGCTTTGGGCGCTCGACCTGGGCGATGGAAGCATCTCGGTACTAGCGGGAACCAGTCGTGAGGGGATTATGGATGGGCCGGCTACTACCGTTGCAACCCTGGCCCAGCCGAGTGGTCTGACGGGCGATGCGGAGTTCGTCTACTGGGTGGACCCCGAGTCCAGTTCGGTGCGCCGGCTGACTCTCGGTAACGGCATGGTCGAAACACTCGTCGGCCGCGGACTGTTTGAGTTCGGATTCCAAGACGGTGGGTCGACGAGTGCACTCCTGCAGCACCCTCAGGGCCTGGTGCTCCATGATGGCATCCTCTACATCGCGGACACTTACAACCACCGGGTTCGCACGGTCGATGTACAAACCCGGGAAGTCGGCACGCTCGCGAGCGGCGAAAGAGGTTAGAACGATGGACCGGCTTTCTTGGCGCAGTTCAATGAGCCGACCGGAGTAGCGATTCTTCCGAACGGACACCTGCTCGTCGCAGACCAGATGAACCATGTCCTCCGCGAAGTCAAGTTACCTACGGGGTTCGCCGAGACCCTCACTCTGGGTAATCCGATCGCCGCAGGTCCGGGTCGGCTCGCTGAGGTGACGCTGGCCGCCCAGACAGTTGCGCCCGGCAGGGCTCAAATTCGCGTTATTTTCCGGAGCCCGATCGACCATCATCTCAACAGCCTTGCCCCGTCAATCCTGGAGCTGAACATTTCGAATCCGTCTGTCGTGGAGCCCGATGAAACCATGCTGCGTTGGAGCACTGACGAAGCCGAGGTAGTGAACTCCGTCCCGGCCAACTTCGGCGAGGGCGAAGGAGAACTCACCGCCTCTGGAACCGTCTACTACTGCCGAACAGGCGAAGAGGTTCTCTGTTTTATCCAGCGGCTCGAGCTCAGATTGCCGGTGCGAGTCGTCGCCGGAGCAGCGAGCGGTGAGCTGCTAATCGACTACGAGCTGCCATCGAGCGCAGGTTAGGATTGACACGGTGACGGGCCGGGCGAATCATCGGCCACGACACTCAATGGAGGCGTTCGAATGGGAGTCCGTGGCTACGTTCTAATTGAAACAGAAGTGGGCATTGCCAAGGCGGTCGGAGCGGCCGTTCAGTCGCTCAAGTACCCGGGCGCATCAGTTCTGAGCGTGGATACGGTCACGGGTCCGTTTGACGTTATCGTCCAGCTCGAAGCGGAGAATCTCGACGAACTCGGTAGCGCGATTACAGAAGCGATACAGCAAGTGAACGGCGTCCAGAGAACGACCACCTGCCTCGCTGTACGCCTTGATTGAACGCGGAGTGCCTGACCCGGCCTGCGCCCGCCAGTCAACCGATGGCATCGCCGGACGAGCGCGGGCCCGACTCAGCCCATAACGGCAGACCAGAACCCGAAAAATGACCGAATCAAGAACAGCCATGATCAGCGTCGAGGATGCACGGGAGCGCATTCTCTCGTTCTTCGAACCACTGGAGTCGGTCGAGCAACCGCTGGTTGACGTCCTCGGCCAGGTGTTGACCGAGGACGTCATCGCGCCGTTCGACATTCCACCACTCGACAACACGGCAATGGACGGCTACGCCGTCAGAGCCGCCGACACCACTGGGGCGGAACCCGCCTCGCCACG
>DASCML010000152.1:0-6461 GCA_036010925.1 Dehalococcoidia bacterium
CGGAGCGGACACCCTTGAGCGACCCGAACTTACGAAGGAGCGCCTTCTTACGCTTCGGTCCCACGCCTGCGATGCTGTCCAAAGCGCTTGCCGTCTGCGATTTGCCACGCACTTTGCGATGAAAGGTGATGGCGAATCGATGTGCCTCGTCGCGGACGCGCTGCACCAAGTAGAGAGCCTCCGAACCGCGGGGGAGAATCACAGGCTCGTCCTCATCGGGCACGAAAAGCTCCTCGAAACGCTTCGCGAGGGACACGACCGGGATCTCGTGGACGCCGGCTTCGCGCATCGCCTGTGCCGCCGCGGCCAACTGTCCTTTCCCTCCATCGACGATTACGAGATCTGGCAGTTCCCACGCATCCTTGCGTGAGGCGGTTTCGGCGTCGCTCGTCTTGGTCGCGTTCCGAAACCGCCGCTGGATGACCTCGTACATGGTCGCGAAATCGTCGGCTCCGACTACTGTCTTCACGTGGAATCGGCGGTACTGCGAAGGCTCCGGCTGCCCATCAACGAAAACCACCATGCTGGACACGGGACTCGAACCTTGGATGTTCGAATTGTCGTAGCACTCGATCCTGGCAGGAAATTCCAACAGAGCTAGCTCTTCCGTGAGTTGTTCGAGACCGGTTTGTACCCGCGTCGTATCTGCAAGCCACTTCACTTTAAGGAGTTCGATCGTCTCCTTTGCGTTATCGTCGGCCATCTCCACGAGGCGCCGTTTCTCGCCTCGAACTGGAGTGCGGACTTCCACTCTGGCGCCGCGTTTCTCACCAAGGAGGTTCTCGAGCGTTGTCCGGTCCGCGGGCTCGACAGGCACTAGGATCGTTCGCGGGACATATTGGGCGCTCTGGTAGAACTGGAGCAGGAAGCTTTCGAGGATTGCGGCCGGCTCCTCGTCCCTGGCTCCGTCGAGTGTGTAGTTGTCTCGGCCGATCATCTGGGTTCCGCGAATAAAGAATACCTGCACACAGGCCTGGTCTGCATCGACGGCAAGCCCGAAGACATCGACGTTCTCGCGCCTCGTAGTTGCGACCGTCCTTTGTTCTACCGTTCTCTCGACAGCCTTCAGCTGGTCTCGAATCATGGCAGCGCGCTCGAATTCGAGGCGCTGCGAGGCGGCATCCATTTGAGATCTGAGACGGCCGAGAACGTCATTGGCGCGACCCTCGAGGAACAGGAGAACCTGCGTTACGACCTCGTCGTACTCCTCCTTGGTGCAATAAGAGGTGCACGGGGCGATGCAGCGTTTGATGAAGTAGTCGAGACAGGGACGGGGATCGTCGCCGGTGATTTCCTTGCTGCAGGAACGCCACGGAAACAGCTTCTTGACCAGAGCCAGCGTGGCTCGCACCGATCCAGCGCTTGCGTAAGGACCGAAGTACCGGGCCCCATCCTTTTCAATCCGGCGAGTGATGTAGACGCGCGGCCACTCGTTTTGCACATTGATTTTCAGGTATGGATACCGCTTGTCGTCCTTGAGTCTGATGTTGAAAAACGGCTGGTGTTGCTTGATGAGTGAGGACTCCAGCAGCAGCGCCTCGCCAGCACTCCTGCAAACGATGTACTCGAAGTCATCGATGTGCTCCCGCAGCGCCCTTGTCTTCGCCTCCAGACCATGCGGAGAGCCGAAGTATGACCTGACTCTGTCTTTCAGCCGACTCGCTTTGCCGACGTAAATGATCTCGCCCTTGGCGTTGCGCATCAGGTAGACGCCCGGACGGGTCGGCAGTGCGACAAGCTGGCGTCGCAGTTTCTCAGAGATGGTAGAGGAGGCCACGAGCTAAGTTTACGACTAGGTGTGAACGGTCTCCCTCACAGTTGCACTCCCACGGTGCCGGTCAGAGTCGCATCTCGTAGAATTCGCGCACCACTTTGGAGCGGGGTAACGTGTTGGCTTACGAAGCAATCCTGTATGACGTCGAGGGCGGCGTCGCCACCATCACTCTCAACAAGCCGGAGAGGCTGAACGCGTTTGACGACCAGATGCTGGCCGAATGGGCTGATGCGGTCCGCTTGAGCGACCAGGACCCGGAAGTGCGGGCCGTGATCATCACAGGAGCGGGCCGCGGGTTCTGCAGCGGGATGAATGTCGCGGCCGAAGTTGGCGGCCGGGGAGTGCTCCGCACGGAAGGGACCGTCGCGACGCGTAGACACAGCCTCCGGGACAGGGTTCACCCTATCCCCAGGGGCCTAATCCAGCTGGAGAAGCCCTACATCGCCGCCATAAACGGGGCGGCCGCGGGTGCCGGGATGGACATGGCCTCGATGGCGGACATTAGATTTGCCTCCACAACTGCCAGGATGGGTATGACCTACGTTCGCATGGGTTTGATTCCGGGGGACGGAGGAGGGTACTCACTTCCTCGAATAATCGGTACCCAGCGGGCTCTCGACCTCATCTGGAGTGGCCGCCTGATGGACGCGCAGGAAGCCCTCGATATTGGATATGTGATGACCCTGTACGAACCTGACGAGCTTATGCCGCGTGTCACCGAGTACGCTAGGCAGCTGGCGCGAGGCCCGGCGACGGCCATGCAGCTGGCGAAGAAACTGGTCTATCGTTCAACGAATATCTCGTTTGACGAACATCTCGATATGGCCCAGATGGCCATGTTCATCGCCCAGACCACCGAAGACGCGCGCGAGGGGCCGAAAGCGTTCATGGAGAAGCGAGAGCCAAATTTCAAGGGACATTAGTCGGAGCTCCAAATAGAGGGCGCCTACTCCTCGATCCATCGATCCTGCCAGCCAACGTCAGGCTGCTGTTCGGCGAAGTCCCAACGTTGGCCGAACTTGTCGGCAAACATCACGTCTTTGACCGGTTTTCGATTCACTGGCCCTTGTCGGTCGGATGGATACCCGATTGGGAGGCAACAGTAGATTTCGTTGTTGTCGGGTATCTCCAGCATCCTGTGAAGCTCCTCGCGCCTCAAGGCGAGATTGAATATCGAACCGCCGAGGCCAAGCGCCCTGGCAGCGAGGAGCAGGTTCTGGACAGCGGGGAAAGTACTCCCGCCTGGAGTCGAATGTCGGTCCTTCATTCCCAGGACCAGAATTATGGCCGGAACGTCTGCTAGGTTGTGTGCTAGGTGCTGCACGCTACGAAGTGATAGTTGCTGCCGACGCGGGAGCGTGTTGATTTCTTCATCACTCCCGAACCGTCCGCCATAGCGCCCCCAACCTTCTTGGGCCCAGGTCTGCATCTGTGTTTTCACAGCTTGGTCTCGAATCACGAGGAACCGCCAGTCCTGGGCGTTCTGGCCCGACGGAGCGCGAATAGCTGCATCTAGAATCTGGAAGAGAACCTCGTCGGGCACCGGGTTCGGCTTGAAACGGCGAAGCGCTCGACTTGTGTAGAGCATGCTGAAAAGCCCAGGATCAGTAGACATGATGAGCTTCCACCTTCTGTTGTGTGTACGCCAGCCGCCTCGGCTCAGCTGCCGGACCTGACGGTTCGCGAACCTGCCAGGAAAGACGCAAGGCTGATGGGAGCCGCTCCAAGCGATGACGTAACCGGGTGCGAGCCTACACTGGAGCGGTGGACCAGGCCCGGATTCGCAACTTCTGCATTATTGCCCATATAGATCACGGCAAGTCGACACTGGCCGACCGCTTGCTGGAAGCGACGGGAACCGTAGCTTCACGTGATATGTCGGCACAGCTCTTGGATACGATGGACCTTGAGCGGGAAAAGGGCATCACGATCAAGGCCGCCGCGGCCCGGATGCGCTACGAATCGCGGTCTGGCGAGGTCTTCGAGTACAACCTCATCGACACGCCCGGGCACGTGGATTTCTCATACGAGGTCTCTCGCAGCCTGGCTGCATGCGAAGGGGCCCTTCTCGTGGTCGACGCTTCCCAGGGGATCGAGGCTCAGACGCTCGCGAACGTCTACTTGGCCATGAACCAGGATCTAAAGCTCATTCCGGTCGTAAACAAAATCGACCTGCAACACTCTGAGGCGGATCGGGTAGCGGCCGAATTGACTCGAGTGGTGGGATTCGATCCGACGGAAATCATCATGGCCAGCGCCAAGGAGGGTCGTGGAATCGACGACATCCTGGAGGCCATCGCGGAGCGTGTGCCGCCGCCTTCGGGTCACCGCGCGGACGCGATCAAAGCGCTAATCTTCGACTCGAAGTACGACGCCTTTAAGGGGGTCGTCGCCCACGTCCGTGTCGTGGACGGGCGAATGTCAGGCCGCAAGCTCCTCCGCCTTATGCAGACCAATGCGGAGTTCGAACCGCTTGAATTCGGTGCCTTCGATCCGGCCATGCGGGCGCTCGACCGCCTCGATGCCGGTGAGGTTGGATATGTGGCCACGGGATTGAAGGACGTCTCTGACTGCCGGGTAGGTGACACGATCACCGGTAGCGAGCAGGCGGCCGTCGACCCGCTGCCGGGCTACCGCCAGTCGAAGCCGATGGTCTTCGCCGGGCTCTACCCGACGGATTCCGATCGCTACGAAGACCTCCAGGAGGCCCTGGCCCGCCTCAGCCTAAACGATGCTTCGCTCGTGCACGAGCCGGAGTCATCAGCCGCTCTTGGATTCGGTTTTCGCTGCGGCTTCCTCGGTTTGCTTCATCTCGAAATCGTCACAGAGCGCCTCGAGAGAGAGTACGATCTCCGCCTGCTCACCACGGCCCCCGGCGTCGAGTACCGCGTTATCACCACGACCGGCGAAGAACTCCTTATAGACAATCCGTCGAACCTACCCGATCGCTCAACCATCGACGAGATTCGAGAGCCCTGGGCGGAAATCGATGTGATTACGCCGAGTCGGTACATCGGCCAGGTGATGGAGCTCGTAACCGGTCGGCGCGGCCGCTATCGAAAGATGGAATATCTGGAGGCCGAGAACGACGTGGAGCCCGGCGAAGCTCGAGTCCTGCTTGGTTACGAGATTCCTATGGCCGAAATACTTGTTGACTTCTACGATCAGCTGAAGAGCCAGACAAGCGGCTACGCCAGCCTCGACTACCAGCTCGAGGACTACCGGGCTGCGAGCCTTGTGAAAGTGGATATCCTTGTGAACGCGGTCCGAGTTGACGCACTGTCGCTCATAACTCACTCGAACAATGCGCAGGCCGAAGGGCGTTTGCTGGTACGAAAGCTGCAGAAGCTCATACCACGGCAGCTGTTCGATGTTCCGGTCCAGGCTGCCGTTGGCGGCAAGATAGTCGCGCGCGAAACGATCCGGGCACTTCGCAAGAACGTTCTTGCGAAGTGCTATGGCGGTGACATAACGAGAAAACGAAAGCTTCTCGAGCGCCAAGCAGAGGGCAAGAAGAGGATGAAACGCGTGGGCAACGTCGAGATCCCGCAGGAAGCTTTCATGGCTGTCCTCCAACTAAAGGACGACTAGGACTTGCCGACTCGCCTGGACATAGTACTAATGTAGCGCGGCTTCGAGATTCCAGGAGACACAGGTGAGTGAGCAAGTCGCGAGAAGCAGCAGCGTCGGTCAAAGCCTTTGTACTGATCGTCGTTGACCCAGCGAAGACCATCGAAGTGTATGAGTGACTCGGAGCCGCTGAGGGCATCCCCGAGGGCTACTGGGTTGTGGGCCCGTACGATCTCGTGGCGGTAATCAACGTCGAAGCACTCAGCGACGTACCGTCTGTCATTAGCAGTAGCGTGCGGGGTGTGGTCGGAATCAAGAGCACCACGACCTGCATAGCCTTCCCGGAAGGCTAACTGTCAGTCGTAGGCTACCAAGGAGTCGCAAAGGAGATTGAAGAATCCCTCGCGATCTATCTCGATCCCAACGTCAGCGTTGGGGACCGGGGCCCAATCCGGGCGTGAAACGTCTGCGAACCTGGCGTCGCAGACGGTCATTCCCCTCGTCTGTTCGCCGCGAAGTTCGACGCCAACATGCATGCGCCGAAAAGTTATAAGTTCGGGAGCCACGAAAGAGGCTACTGCGCAGGCGTCGTGGATCGGCACGGTATCGCTCCCGTAGACGTCGCGCGTCCGCTTCCTGTGGAATTGGACCAGGTCTGCCACCACGGGTCCGATTCGATTACTGATGGCGCGGAAACGGTTGATCTCCTTATCGCCTGCGCCTACCTGCCTCGTGAGATTCAATCCGCACATTCGTAATGGAATTCCGGCGGCAAACACCACGTCGGCCGCTTCGGGATCAAATGCAATGTTGAACTCGGCCGCGGGACTGACGTTTCCCGGCCCAAACGATCCGCCCATCAGCCAGATCCCGCTGATTCCGGAGGTGAGCGCAGGCTCCCGCTGCAGAACCGCAGCAACGTTGGTCAGTGGCCCGAGGGCAATAATTGCCAACTCCTCGCTACTTCGAGCACGGTCGATGATGAAGTCAACAGCATGACCGGGTGTCAGATCTACGCCCGGTTCTGGAAGGTTGACCCCATCGAGTCCAAACTCGCCGTGGACCCTATCAGCGAACCAGGGCCGCTCATCAAATGGTTCGCGGCTTCCGCGAAGCA
>DASCML010000153.1:0-3663 GCA_036010925.1 Dehalococcoidia bacterium
CCAGCATCAGGCATTGCCGAGCCCGCTGTGGTCCCACTCGCCAGCTCCAGATCGGGTTCTGTGTGACCAGCCCCATGAGAATAGAAGGGTCACCGATCCGAGCTGACCGTGCGGCAATCGAAGTGTGTGACACAAGGACAAGATCCGCCCCCCAGCCGGTAGCATCGCCTTGGACCTTTGTCACTATCGGTTTTGTGAAGTTCCAGAGCCACATCCACCAATTTCTAATCTTCTCGGTGTACTCGTAATACTCGCCCATGAACGGCCGTTCGGCCCGTTGCGGGGGGCGGACGGCGTCCGTCCCGGAAGCGCCCCAGTCCCGGCCTCGGCAGAAATTCGCACCCGCGCCGCCCAGCAGCACCACCCAGACCTCTTCGTCTCGTTCGGCTTCCTCCAGGGTGTCGGTCAACTCCTGAAGCATCAGATCATTGATGGCGTTGCCCTCAGCCGGACGGTTCAGGGTGATGCACGCAACCCTTCCGGCGTGGTCAAAGGCAACGGATTGTCGCTGCCCCATTGCTCGCCACCCCCCTCTTGAAATCACCGAATCCGGCCGACTGCTCGGTCTACATTCCCCTGTGTCGGGCGGCCACAGGAATCTACGCCTTCGGATTTGCCAACACCAGATGGCGCAGCCAGCTTCTCCGTCGGCATACTCGAATCCTGCAACTGGACGGACTCGGAAACGCCATCGGTCGGTCGTCTCTGTTTTGAACAGCTGCCCGCCCGCCCCCGGCCCTGGCTCGCTCTTGGGGTCCTAGAGAACGACTTCGCCCGTGAGTAGCGGAAACGCTACTCGGGCATCGCAATCTCCCGAAGCTGAGCGAGGGATGGCTGGAGTAACCGCCGGCTCACACTCCGGACGACTGAAGCCGATTCCCTGGTCCCTGACGAGCGCGAGGGCTTCGTTCGACTACAGACCGAGAGGCCTGTCAAACCTTCCGCAGCTCGATTCTCGTGTCCCGATCGTTGAAGCCCGGCTCCCCCGACCAGAAGTCGCGATGCAGATTCGGGTATTCCGCGTACGTAACCGGCGCCATTTCGACCGGATTCAAGGGCGTCGGCATGACACGTTGAAAGTGCTTCCACTCTTTGTACTGCGAGTTCGTCCAGTGGTGGTAGATGATCGCCTGTCCGGGCCTAGCCGCGGCTGACGTGGCCACTTGGATCTGAAAGTCCCCGACGTCGTTGAAGACTTCAACCTTGTCTCCGTCTTTTATCCCGCGCGCTTCGGCGTCCTTGTTGTTCATCCACATGAGCGGCTCGCCCCGCTGCAGTTGCAAGATGATGGCGTTATCCGACCAGGTGGTGTGAATGCTGTGACGGCCATGCCCGCCAGTCAGCTGAATCGGGTAGTCACCGCCGCCTCTTATCGAGTCCTTGTGTTCCGCAAAGGCTTCGCGAAGTTCTATGAACCAGTCATGATCGATGTAGAAATGGATGCGCCCGGTCGCAGTGGGCCACGGCTCCTTCTTTTCGGTGTGCCAGGTCAGCGGGACCCAGGGTTCGCCGGGTTCAGGATCCCCCGCGAACTCCATCGCCATGGGGCTACTTCCGAGGGACGTAAACTCGGCCCAGCCCCTCTTCTTGACGGCCTCCCAGTCCGGAAGATCTATGTTGGTGGCTTTGTCGAAGGTTTCGCGGGCTAGGAGTTCGTCGTCATCCTCCGTGTGCTTTCCCTCTCCCGTCGCGATGTCGTCGAGATTATCTACGCGGAACTCTCCACCGGTGAGGGGATCGGCAATTGTCGATATTCCTCTCGCTCTCGCCTGCTCGGCGATCTTGCGCAGGAGCATCACGCCTATCCACCAGTCGCTCCTGCTTTCGTATAGAGGTTCTGCCGACTTCACGCTGAAATGCGCCATCGGCGTGTTGAACACTGTGGCGGCTTGAGATGCCGTGCGTTCGTAGTATCCAGCGACGGGCAACACGTAGTCCGCCCACCGCGCAGTTGCATTCCAGCGAACGTCCGACACGAAGATAAGATCCAGCTTTGGAATCAGGGTCTCAATCAGGTGCTGATTCGCCCGGACCCGGCGGACGGGATCGCCTCCCGAGACGATCAGCACCTTCGGGTCGGTTCCCTCTGGGGGATACACACTGCGGGTGCCGCCTTCGAAGGCCTCGTCCCAGTAGTCGCCGACGGGCCGCTTGAGGTATGGGTCCCAGCTGTCGTTCTCCTTGCTCAAGTCCAGGAGGCCGGCGTGTAACCAGTAGAAGAGCGCGCTCGAGTTCATAAAGTCGCGCTCCATGAGGCCGAAGACCTCCTTCTTCATGCGGAACTCGGAGAACCCTCGTTCTTGCCACTCGGCGAACATCTCCGGGGTCAGAGACGACATGATATTTGCGCCGCCGCCGCCGCCCAGGCTTGGCGCTCCCGCGGCTGATGGGCTTTCCACTGTCAGAACGCCGCCCATGGCAGTGATGCCCGCTCCCTTGCGCCCCAGGTGACCACAGAGCACCCAGGCGTAGTACATCCCGCGTTGCATCAGGTTCCCGTGGTAATACTTCCCGACTCCGTAGGTCGCGCTCGCCTGGCAGACACCCTTGGCTTTCCCGAACTTGCGGCCCATCAGGCGAATCGTGTCGGGATGGACGCCGCACTTCTCCCCGGCCTTCTCGGGGGTGTATTCGCGGTTAAGCAATTCCTTGAGATTTGCAAAAACAGAGCGTACGACCACCGGGCCATCAAGCGTCTCAACTTCCCACTCGCCTTCTAGGGCAGGGTCCACGTCCTCCAGCACGAGACTCTTATAGGGCGCTTCCACGACGTTCCCAGATTTCTGGTCGAACACGTAGAAGATGTAATTCTTGCCTTCTTCCTCCAGCTCCGATTGGCGCAGAAACTTGCCGTTATCAGAGCGCACCAGCAGAGGCAGATCTGTCTGCTCTTTGACGAACTCCTTATTGTAGAGGCCTTCTGAGATGATCACCTGGCTCATGCCGAGTCCGAGCGCAGCATCGGAGCCGGGCTTCACCGATACCCAGAGGTCAGCAGGTATGGACGAAGGGTTGTAGTCCGCCGTGATCGCCCAGACCTCTGTGCCGTTGTAGCGGGCCTCCGTGATGTAGTGATAGTTGGTGATCTGGGTGTAGGAGGGGTTGGCGCACCAGACGACGAGAATGTCCGAGTAGTACCAGTTGTCGACTGAGTCGCCGAAGCTGGTATTGCCGAACATCTCGAGTGCCCCGTCCTGGTCGTCACCGATTTCGGTGTTGACCCCGGGGACTGTGGCCGTGCCGGCGTGCTGGGCCAGGAGCATGGTTCCCGCTCGCCCACCGCCCTCTAGCCCCATGCCATCGACGATGGTTTTCGGTCCGTGCTCGACCATCACATCGAGCATCTTGTCTGCGATCTCGGTCAGGGCCTGGTTCCAGGAGACTCTCTGCCATTTACCTTCGCCCCGTTCGCCCGCCCGCTTATAGGGATGCTTGACGCGGCCGGGTGAGTACATCGCATGGGACCAGCAGACCCCCTTCTGGCAGCCACGGGGGTTTCGGTCGGGACAGGCGATGTCGTTGGGCGCGTTGTAATTGCCCACTTGCTCCTCTCGGAGGACGACCCCTTTCCATGTGAATGCGTTCAAGACACAGTGAAGGTTTTGGCCACAGTTTGCCGAATGGCTGACCTTGTTGATCGAGTCCCACTCGATGAGTTTTTCA
>DASCML010000154.1:0-6209 GCA_036010925.1 Dehalococcoidia bacterium
AGCCTAGTTGGGGAGCTTACCTGAAACCCGGGTGTGTGCCCGTCACACCTCCACTGAGGGCTGCGCTGCGTTCAGCGAGTCGCGAAGTTTGGCTTGTCATCGGCTTGACGAACTTCGCCGGATGAGTGCCGCGGAAGAGTAATGCTGAATGTTGCACCCTCACCCAGGGTCGACGAGGCACCGGTGCTGCCGCCCATCTTCTCAGCCAGCTCTTTCACGATCGCGAGCCCCAGACCGCTGCCACCCTCTCTCCGGGAACGTCCCTTGTCGACTCGGTAGAAGCGGTCGAAAACGTGTGGAAGCGCGTCCGCCGGGATACCGGGGCCGTTGTCAGTCACAATGATCGAAATGAGCCTCTTGTCGGTTTCGGTTGAAACCAGGACCGAAGAGCCTTCCTCGGAGTATTTGACCGCGTTGTCGACCAGGTTCGTGATGCAGCGGAACAGCCAATCGGGACTCGCTGTCACAGTGCATCCGGGCGGTATGTCCACTGTGACTTGTACCCGGTTCCGGGCCGCGAGTGCTGCCAATTGACGAAAGACTTCCTTTGCCATCGGCTCGAGTTCGAAGGTCTCGAGTTCCGGCTGACCGCCCTCGCCGGTGAGCATTTGGAGGTCATCGGCGAGGCGGGCGAGTCGGTCGGTCTGTCCCTTCACCAGGCCGACAATCTCGTGGTAGTCGTCGATGCTGGCATCGGGTTCCATCTCAGCCACTTCGATGTTGGTCCGGATGGCAGCCAGAGGAGTTCTCAGCTCGTGCGATGCGTCCTGAACAAAACGCTGCTGGCTAAGGAAGGCCTGTTCAAGGCGTCCAATCATGGAGTCGAAGGTATCTGCGAGTTCCTTCATTTCGTCTTCGACGCCTTGGTGGTTGATACGGCGACTGAGGTTTGTGGCGCCGATCTCGGAGGCCGCCCTGGTGATGTCGCGAACCGGTCGCAGGAGGACACCTGACACGATATAACCTCCGGTGGCGGAAGCGAAAACTAGGCCAGCCACCGCGATCAGGGACCAGCGCCGCAGTCGGTCGAGGTTCTCCTCGTAGATTTGGTCTTCAGCTTGCTGGACAATCAGTGCCGGTGTTAGTGCGCTGGATGGCGGAAGAGGACTCAATGCTCCACCAGGTTGGCGACGCGCTTCGAACTCGGTCTCGCGAAGTTCCACTCCTTGGACGACGAAGACGCGGGGAGGGTCCATTCGTGCTGCGATGTTGAGCGCGAGAACAAACGCGAGGCCGAAGACGAGGAGGACACTCGAGTACCAGAGAGTGAGACGGAATCGAACCGTCCGGACAGTAGCTGGCCAGCGAAGCCTAGAGGACGTAGCCCTTCCCCCTGATGGTCTCAATAAGTTGCTCTCCGAACCCCTCGTTGAGCTTCCTACGAAGGTTGTTCATGTGCACTTTCACGGTTTGGGTGAACGGGTTGGCGTGTTCGTCCCAGATTCGCTCGAGGAGCTCTTCCTGGGGGACTGCCCGGCCTTCGTTTCGAGCGAGGTAGTAGAGGAGAGAGAACTCCTTAGGTGTCAGGTGAATCTCCTTGTCCTCTCGCCGCACTCGGTTGGCGTTGGGATCAAGCTCGAGACCTCGTGTACTGACGACGGGCTCGCGAAGGGTCCCATTTCTGCGCGTGATGGCGCGGATCCTGGCCGCGAGTTCGCTGAACGCAAATGGTTTTACGAGGTAGTCGTCAGCGCCCTGGTCTAACCCTTCAACCCGCTCTCGGATTGAGCTGCGGGCCGTCAGCATGATGATGGCGCCGCCGAACCGGTCTTCCCGCAGGCGCCGACAGACTTCGACCCCATCGACTTTGGGTAGGTTGAGGTCCAGGCAAATGACGTCGTAGTTGTTGACGGTTGCCTTGTCGAGCGCTTCCGCTCCGTCGATCGCTACGTCGACCGCGTAGCCGAGCTTGATCAGTCCGCGTTCAATGGCCGAGGCGATCGGCTCTTCATCTTCCACCACGAGAACCCTCATAATGGCCCTCCGAGGAACAGTATTCCTCCGCTGTAAAGTACTCCCCGGACCTCGAAACTCTGGTTAAGAAACCGGTAAAGATATGGAAAAATCTCGTTTGTACGACCGACAGGCGTATTGGGTGGGCGATAGAGTCCGCCGGAAGCGGCGTGGTTGTTAAGCGGCGGCGTTGCTGCTGCCGGGGTCTCGCGCCTTGTGCTCAAGCATGTAGCCGAATCCCCGAACGTTCACAACGTAAGTCGGATTCGACGGGTCGTGCTCAACCTTGCGCCGGATTCGCCGGATATAGACCTTGACGATCTCCTGCGCCTCGCGCTCCGTGTAGGTGTATTCTTGGACCGCGCGGAGGATCGTGACCGGGCTCATCACGTGACCTGCATTGCGGGCCAGGTGAGCGAGAATCTTGAACTCTGTGGGCGTTAGAGGAAGAGTGACCCCGGCGCGAACAGCTTGACAGCGGGCGAAGTCCAGTGAGAGGTCTCTTACCACGATGAAGGATTCGTTTTCGCTGACGACGGGCTCGGAGGCCGGCCGTATTCGGCGGAGAACAGCAGACAGCTGGGCTGTGACGACTTCGAGGCCATCAGAATCGCGGAGACAGAGATCGGCGCCGGCGACGAGGGCAGACGAGTAGGCGACAGGATCATCTTGAGGAGTGATGACGATAACTGCTGAGAAGCCGGCATGGGCCATCGTGTTGATCAGTTCGACGTCTTCTGACCGGGACGGGTCAACTGCCAATACAACTACCTCTGGGGATAGTGCCTCGATGAGGTGTGCAGTCTCGCGATCGTGCGGACGCTCGGTGGCTGTGCATCCATTCTTGGCCAGTGCAACGAGGACGTCGCCAGCTTGGTAATCCCTTGTGTGGATTACCAGTGCGATTGTTAATTCTTGCGCAGAAGCAGACTCAAGCATCGCCTGTACCTCTCCCCTCATTAACGGGCACCGACATGGCCGGCCGAGGGTCTCTTGGGGCCTGTCCGTCGCATCGTTACCAAGATGATCGGCAGACTCGTACAGGAATTGAGGGGAAAGTGCTCGGGGCTGGGTGATTACGCTGCCATTGGCGTGAGAATTGACCTCAGGCGTTGCAAAGTGTGCGCATGATGCGGGCTAGTCTCCGAGACCCGGGGGCGGGAATATAGCAGACGACGAGGGCATCCTGCTCCTCAACGGACAGCTGATGAATGCTGCAGCCCCCTGGTTTGAAAGCTCCGGTTCGGCGCGCTGAACGTGTTCGTCTTCCGTCGTATATCCAACGTATGAGGTGCTTGCGTTGCCACAGAAGCATCCCGCAGATAGACAGGAGATGTGGTAGTTTCCTGCTGCCAGAGACACCAGACTCCGGTGCAAATACGCCATCAAAGCCATGTTCTGTTGCTACATAACATATATAGTGCGAAGTTCAGAACTGTCACCCAAACAGCGGGTATCAGGTCCCTTGGCGTAGAGGCGATGCTTCCATGACGGGCCCACTGTTCGTTGTCGAGCGCGATTCGCAGGTCGCCGTCTATGCGACGGACGATGGGGATCAGAGCATCTGGATGCTCCAACAACGGCATGAGAACGCGCTGGCGGTTGCCGCGAGCGCCGACGGGCAACTCCTCCTTTCGGCGTTTGCCGCCGGAGACGGCAGCAGGGCCCACCTTGAATATGTTGCTGCCAGCGGTGAGCGAAGTCTCGTTCCCGGTAGCGAGCGCGAGGGGGTTGTCGCGCCGGGTCTGCCTTTCTACGCCACCTGGGCGCCATCGGGCGTGCACGCTTCATTCGTTGCCAATGATGGGCAGCAGCTCGTGCTTTACGCATGGACTCCCAGAGCCGGTACCGCCCCCACCCAGGTTACGGTTGGGGGGCCGACGTTTCACGTCTGGAGCCCCGGGGGCTCTGTACTCGCCGTCCATACAGGGGAAGATCTCTCCCTGGCACCACCTGATGGCGGCGAGGCGATCGTCGTGACGCGGGAGGCCGCTGGCTTTCGTGTCCCCGCCTGGAGTCACGATGGCGCCCTCCTTGCCTGGGGGAAGCTCAGTAACGAAGGCACGGAGATCCACGTGTATGAGGACGGGGTTTCGCGGGCGCTGCGGCGTTTCGGGGGCGGAGTGGCTCTGGCTTTTCGACCGGGCACCCGTGAACTGACGGTTGCGGTTGAGGGAGGAACCGGTGACGGTTCCTTTAGCGGTCTCTACTCGCTGTCCGATAGCCCAAATTTGCCGCCTAAGAAGCTCAGTGGAGGACCGCTAATCGCCTTTGCTTGGTCCCCAGCGAGTGACCGGCTCGCGGTTGTCCACCCGACGCAGGCTGGAGACGGCCGGTATGCAGTGCGCATCGTCGATCCCGAGGGACGTTTTCTGGGCGCCACGGAGGCATTCTTCCCTTCGACTGTGAGCCGACTCAGCCTCGGATTCTTCGATCAATACAACGGTTCCCACCCCTGGTGGGAGCCAAGAGGCCGCGGCCTTGTGTTCTGCGGTCGGCTCGGGGGCGATGGAGTTTCCGACTCATTCGGCGACCCCGAAGGCGGCCACGCACTCTGGTCGTCCGGAGAGCGCGGCCAACCGCTTGTCCTCGTGGGTCAGGGAAGTTCGGCCTTCTTCTCCGCCCCTCCGCCAGCAGCTACACCCATGTAAATATGCCGTTATCTTCGAGCGTTGCTGCGGAATTCAGGCCGCCGGTAAACTGCAGATGGTCCAACGATAGGTCCGGTACGAAATGACAGAACTTACGCAGGAAGTGCGGGAAGTCCCGCGAATGAGCTCCAGTGAGCAGTTCGTGCGCTGGGGAGTGTTTGCGTTCCTCCTCGTTGCCCTGCTGAGCCTCGCATTTGGCGTCGGTTATGTTACTTCCGATCTGCGATCCGACGACGAGGTGATTCAGACGGTCGTCGATGGTGGGGCAGCTAATGAGGCCGTCAGTGAGGCCGACCCTATTGGCGGTACTCTTCTTGAAGAGATAATCGATCTCATCGAATCTCGTTATGTCGATCGCGAGTCGATCAACCCCGACGTGCTCCGCGAGGGGGCCATCGCGGGGGTGATCAACACGCTGAACGATCCGCACACGTCGTACATCTCCGAGGACGACCTTCTCGCGGGCGTTCTCGATCTAAATGCCACTTACGATGGGATAGGGGCCAGCGTGACCGACCGGAATGGCGTCGTGGAAATAGTGGCCCCATTCCGTGATTCCCCGGCCGAGCAGTCCGGGATCCGTGCTGGCGACATCATTCTCGAGGTGGACGGGGAATCGACCGAGGGGTGGACGGACCAGGAAGCAGTGCAGCGAATTCGGGGCCTCCGCGGGACGCCTGTGACCCTCACGGTTCAGCACACCGATGGAGTGATCGAAACGGTCATCATCACGCGTGGCGAGATCCAGATCGAAAGCGTGTTCACGGAACCCAATTTTGAGATCATCCCTGGTGAGAGCGGAGCCGACCTCGTCGATAGCAATGCCGAGATCGTTACCGATCTGGCGTACATCAACATTGCCCAGTTTCACGAAAATACGGTGAATGAACTGCGAGAGGTCATGGCTGCTGTCGAGGCAGGCGGCTTCTCCGGTTTGATCGTTGATCTGCGAGGGAATCCCGGAGGTCTTCTCAGTGCGACAGTCCAGGCGGCAGACGAGTTCCTCGACTCCGGCACGATCCTCATCGAGGTGGACGCCGCAGGCAGCCGTACGACCCATGTCGCCCGAAAGGGGTCGACGGTTCCCGACATTCCCATTGTGGTTCTCCAGGACCAGTCGAGCGCGAGTGGTTCTGAAGTCTTGGCGGCGGCCCTGCGCGACAACGGCCGCGCGACGATCGTGGGCACCCGGAGCTTCGGGAAGGGCACCGTGAATCAGATCCAGCCGCTTACGGGGTGTGGCGACCCGGATGGGTGCGGAGCTCTCTACTTGTCGGTCGGTCGCTGGCTGGCCCCCGGCGGTGAGCAGATCGAGGGGCTTGGCGTGGTTCCCGATATCCTGGTTGAGATGACGTTTGACGAATACGTCGAGCAGGGCGACCTTCAGATGTTTGCCGCCATCGACGAGCTTCGCTCCCAGCAGTAGCGTCTCGGCCCGGCTGCGCTAGTTCTTGCCGACCGCGAATCAGAGTGATTACGTGTACCGTCACACGTGGGAGAATTCCGGCCGTGCCGTCGTCGTTACCAGAAGAGGACCAGAAAGCTGCAGCAGTTCGGGCCATGTTCGATCGGATCGCTCCGAGCTATGACCGCGTCAACCGGGTA
>DASCML010000155.1:0-7608 GCA_036010925.1 Dehalococcoidia bacterium
CGCCACGTGATCTTCGGGTCAAAGACATTCAGGCGTTGAGCACCCCAGCCATGACATACTTGCTTTGCGACGAACACGTCCAGCGCCTCATCGTGGGAGTGGGCGACGTACATCTCCGACGAATATGCGACGCGGAATCCCATCGATTCGGCCTTGAGCCCAAATTCCGTGTCGCCCACTCGACTGTAGTCCGGGTTGAATCTGATGCGCTCAAACACTTCCCTTCGGACGGCAAGATTGCGTGTATCACATTCGGTTCCCTCTCCGAAACGCAACGACCGGAACCTAGCTGCGTACCGCTGCTGAATCAGCCGGGCAATCTTAATTGGGGGTTCGGCGTTCCCCGAAAATCCCTGCACGATGTCCGCTTTAGTCTCCACCAGCGCCGCAAGCGCAGATGCAATCCAGTCAGGCCGAACAGTGCAGTCGGCGTCCGTAAACATAACCACGTCTCCGGCAGCCCGCTCAATCCCGGCGTTGCGAGCTCCGTAAGCACCCAATCCGGTCTCGGCAATAACGGCCGCCGCAGGCTGCAGGCTTTGGAGCCAATTGCTGAAATCTGGCACCGAGTTGTTGTCAACAACCAGTATCTCGAGCTGATCTCCATCCGGTCGATTGGCGCGAATAGACGCAAGGCAATTGGAGACGCGAACGTCATCTTTGACGGGAATCACTACAGATACGAGCACTCGCCTGATCTTACGTGCGGCGGAGAGCTGATGAAACCAATCGGAAGGCCCCGTCGGGTCGTCAGTCAGATGCAGCGAGCAGATCGATGACGTAAGCCGACGTCGCTCCACCCGGCCCCTCTCCCCGCCAATCCGAGTCGAAAACGACGTAGCGACCGTCGGCTGAAACACTTGCGCGGGGCTGCTGCCAGTAACCGTCTGAACTGGAGTGGTGATGGCCGAGGCGAAGTACTCCGGAGCCGTCGAGAAGAATGACGAACAGCTCACCCTCCAGAGGGTCGTACTCAGCGTTCTCCGGCCCGAGTGTCGACGTTACAAGACACCAGCCAATGGGTCCGCGGCAGGAGATATGCTCGACGACCCAGTCCGTCAGATAAAGGAACACCGGCGACTGTTCGCTAATTGCGGAACCGGGAAGCTGCCGGTAGGAAAGGGCGGGATAGTTCGAATCGAGATCGCCCCCTCCTGGTTCTC
Organism: Dehalococcoidia bacterium; assembly: GCA_036010925.1. Lineage (GTDB taxonomy): Bacteria > Chloroflexota > Dehalococcoidia > Tepidiformales > Tepidiformaceae > DASCML01. The sequence continues at coordinate 1,164 of DASCML010000155.1, forward strand.
CACCGGCAAAGCGTTCACCGGAGCCGGGGCCGGAAAGTTCCGAGGTCACGAACACTTCCGTTACACCGTCGGCCAACACGGTCAGATCACCGTGAGGGTGTCCCGCATGTACACGCCCAACAAACGCTCCAGAAGAAACGTCAAAAGTCTCGAGTCCTTGGCAGCGACCCGTACCGTCCGTCGGCCACTGGATGACGAGAAACCGGCCGAGTGGAGAGACACCAACCCAGTCCGGTTCGACGTTGCCCCACTCGGGATCGGGAGCGCAAGGGCCGGTGTAGAAGCCGTCGAAATCGATGACTGCGCCCAACTCGAGTCTGGCAAGGTGAAACGAAAAGATCACCTGGCCCGAATCTGTGGTTGCCAGTCCCGCAAGCCACTCGCCAGTCCGGGAAATCTCGTCGAATGATTGGTTGCCACGAATACGCCGAAACTCCCGCGGAAATGTAAACACCGTCTCTGTGACGCCGCTGGCCACGTTGGTGAACTGCAAACGGAGTACCTCGTCCTCGTTGGAATCGAAGTGCACCATCGTCTCGGGAAGCAGCGGGTGCCAGCGCGGCACGTTCCATGCATCTGTGATGGCGCCATCGAGTGCGAGGGTCAGATCCGGCCACCGTCGTACCACCCAGCCCCGATCGTCCTCGCGTTCGCCTTCGACCAGGAGCACGTGCCCGTTGTCGTAAGCGAACGCCTGTAGCTGCGAATAGTCATGGTTTCCCCAGGCAGTCGCCGTGACACGCTGTACTTGCGACCCGAAAGCGTTCAGCCGAACGTCGTCGCCGAACCCGGGTGGGGCCAGCCGAACTGGTGTGATGGACTCAGGGCCCGACCCTGCCAAGTACCGGGCAGCAGGGTAGAACAGCCCCACGCCGGAGGATCGGATGTCGACGGAGCCGGAAGCAAGAGCACCGTCGCGACTCAGGTCAGCGGTGGTTGTAGACGTCGAGCGCTCCGGCGTCGCGGGTGCCGGTGAGTCGCCTAAAGCGTCAATTTCGCCGTTGGTCCCACCACATCCTGAGGAGAGTGCGACCAGGCCGAGAGCGGCCACGGCAGCCAGTGAGCACACCCTCGGTACGCTGCGGAATGTTCTCACTGCATCACACTAACCCAGCAGTCCACATCGACCTAAGGCCGGGCCGGGCAATCACGCGGAGACGATTTCGTTTCGATCTCGGTCTGAGCCGTCAGCAGTTGGGCTGTTCTCGCCCTCACCACGGTGCGAGTCCTAGTGTCGCACGAACCGCGAACGATGCCAGGATGTACAACCCGGCCAGTGGACGCGAACAGAGGGAGTTTGAACACGCTGGAGTGTGCGATATAGGCCCGTATGAGTTCGGCGCGGCCGGTTCGCCCGATTATTTTGTGTACCTCCCACTGATCAAGAGAGACTGAGCAGCCATTTCCGCTGCAAGCGACTCCTGCTGGCAACCAGAGGCAGATTCAGAGAAGCTGGCTGAATGGAGCGTGATCTGGCCTACCGGTGGAGCTGGCTGAGCGTAAACGTCCGCTGGTGGCTGTACGACGGGCAAGTACTGGTCCGGCAAACGATCCGCGAGTTCCTTGGCGACCAGTGCCCGCAACTGGCGGCCAGCATCTCGTACTACATCCTGTTCTCGATCTTCCCGCTGGCGCTTCTCTTCATCACCGTGGCCGGTCTCGTACTCGCGAACGACAGCGTCCGGGCCGATCTCGTGAACAGCGTGCTGGACGCGTTGCCGCTTTCTGAAGCGGAGGGTCGGGAGGACGTTGAAGGCGCCATCGACAGCCTGACCGCGGCGGTATCGATTGTGGGCGTGATCAGCGTCCTCGGTCTGGTCTGGTCAGGCTCATCAGTAATGGGCGCCCTCCGCCGCGCCCTCAACCAAGTCTGGGATACCGACTACAAACGACCGTTCCTTCGGGGCAAGCTGCTCGATATCGGCATGATGGCCACGCTGGGCGTATTGTTTGGGGCTTCGCTCGGAGTCACCATCTTTCTTCAGATCGCCCGCCGTGTGAGCGAGGCCACCTCCGACATACTCGGCCCGTTTAGTTCCGGAACCTCGCTTGGGGTCGAGTTCGCAGCTCTTGCGGTTCCGCTTTTGCTCTCGTTCGTCACGTTCATGATGGTGTACCGCGTCGTCCCGGGCGTAAGGACTCAGTTTTCCTCGGTCTGGCCGGGAGCGCTCCTGGCGGCTGTGCTTTTCGAGATCCTCAAGAATGGCTTCGCGGTCTACCTGAGATACTTCGGGAACTACGACGCTGTGTACGGGTCGCTGGGGACGGTGATCGCGTTCCTCTTCTTCGTGTATTTGAATGCAAACATCCTGCTCCTAGGCGCGGAGATGGCGGCAGAATGGCCGCGTGTAACCCACGGCTACTACGACCGGGACCCGGATTCACCTTCGAGGCCACGGGCCGGATCCCTCCTGTCTCGAACACGGGCTGCCCTGGCCACGCTAGTCACCAAAGAGGAGAAAGCCCCCGAGCATATCCAAGATCACTCACCGAAGGTCGCTCGGCTTCAGCGAAGAGCAGATGAGATTGCCCGGCGCATCGGCCGAAGCCGTTCGCCGGGCAATTAGAAAGCGGGCAGGGTCGAGGCCGGGGAGTTTAGACCTCGATCAGGATCTTCTTGGGCTTCGCTGAAGCCGGCACCGGAATCCTCAGTGCGAGAACGCCGTCGCGCATTTCGGCGGTGACGTCAGCATCGTGAACCAGTCCCGGCAGCGCAATCCGCCGACTCACCGAGCCCCAGAATCGCTCCCTCCGATGGTAACGCTCGTTGTCGTGGCCCTCCCTTTCACCGCCATGCTCAGCCTTGATTGCAAGCACGCCCTGATGGAGCTGGACGTCTACCTCATCCTTCTTAAAGCCCGGGAGCGAAGCTCGCACGATGAGCTCATCCGGCGTCTCGGAGATATCGACGCCAAGTGCACCTTCGTCGGTTCCATCGCTCGGCAAGGCGGGCCGGTCGAGGCGATGGAACAGCCTGTCCACCACCTCTCGGAACGGGTCGTATCGGGTAAGTTCGGTCGCCATTGATGATCCTCCTCAGAATCCAGTCTTGATAATAGTCTTATCAAGATTATTCACTGTTATTTTGCGATAAATTAGCAGTCTTGTCAAGAGAGTGCTAATTCTCTCCAATGGTCGCTGCCTCGACGTTGACGGTCCCCACATTTCCGGTCGACGAACCTCTCAGTTCGTAGCTGTTTGACTCCATCTCTATCCTCGCCGATAACTTGAATCGGTGACCCGGGTTAGGGAGACGGCTTTGGCCCAAGCGGCTCCACCGACGGGAGGCAGACTTGAACTACGACATCCAGTACTCACCGGCCTACGCTATCGCGTTTATCCACCTCGACACCGGGGAGAAGATCCAAGCCGAAACCGGTGCCATGGTGAGCATGTCACCGGAAATCAAGATGGAAACCGACACGCGCGGTGGCCTGCTCGCGGGGTTCAAGCGCTCTGTGCTCGGCGGAGAGAGCTTTTTCATCAACACCTTCAGCGCTGAGCAGCCCGGGGAGATCTCTGTGGCCCCAGCGTTGCCTGGCGATGTTGTCGCCCTCGAAGTTGGGCCGGAAACGCTCTATATCCAATCGGGGTCGTTCCTTGCAGCAACCATGGAAGTCGACATCGATACGAAGTGGGGCGGAGGCAAGACCTTCTTCTCCAGGGAGGGCCTGTTCCTGCTCAAGTGCACCGGACACGGCACGGTCTGGGTCTCAAGCTACGGAGCAATCCACCATTTCTCCCTCGAGGACGGAGAACGCCACATCGTCGACACGGGTCACATGGTAGCCTTCGACGAAAGCATCTCCTACGACGTCGGCCGTGCGGGAGGTTGGAAATCCACGCTCCTCGGAGGAGAGGGTCTGGTAGTAAAGCTAACCGGTCCCGGGCGCTTCTTCATGCAAACCAGGTCACCCGACAGCTTCCTCCAGTGGCTCGTGCCGAAGCTTCCGGTCAAGCGCGGGTAGGTAGTTGCTCAGCGCCCTGTAAATTCCGGATCGCGCTTCTCGAGGAAGGATGCAACTCCCTCCTTGAAGTCCTCCATCGATATAAGCGTGCCGAGGTGACCCATCAGGTGGTCGACGGTTGTCTCGTACGGCTCGTAAAGTCCCTGGCGCATCATTCGCTTCGTAGTCTGCACGGCCATGGGCGCGTTCGCGGCGATCTCCTGCGCCCAGGCTCGAGCCGTCGTCATCAGCTGATCATCCGGAACGACCTCGTTCACGAGTCCGGCCTCGAGCGACTTCTCCGCGTTTAGAACCTGGCTGCGGAAGAACATTTCCGAGGCCTTGGCCCAGCCGACGAGTCGTGGAAGGAGCCAAGACCCGCCGCTCTCCGGGAGGAGATTCCGGCGGGCGGTTACCGCCGCCATCTTGCCGCTCTGACCCGCGATGCGGATATCGCAGAGAAGGGCGAGATCCATGCCGTAACCGGCCGCGGCGCCATTGAGCGCGCAGATGACCGGTTTGTCCATGTTCCAAAGGACCGTCGGCGGCGAATCATGCAGGTCGAAGAGTTGCCGCAGCTGGGCTGTCTGGTCACGGTCGCCGGAACCTCGGTCAACAAGGTCGAGCCCGGAACAGAATCCTCGGCCGGCGCCGGTGACGACCACTGCCCGTACTTCCGGGTCGCGGTTGGCGTCGACGAGGAGTCGCGAAAAGGCCTGGAGCATCGATGGGCTGATCGCGTTCATTCGCTCAGGCCGGTTAAGAGTGAGAATCAGGACGTGTCCGTCGCGCTCAGCGAGGAGTTGCTCTGTGCCTGTATCGACAGTGCTAGTTTCGGTGGCTGTCATTTAAGACTCCGCTTGGGGATGTCGGGGATGCTACCAGCTGGAGGCAGTCTAACGAATCGCTTCGGCCAAAACAGGCAGCAGCACCTATTCCTGAGCGCAGGCCTCCATTGTGCGAATTGCCGGCGCAAGGCCTGAACTTGCGGGGATAATCCTCACGACGGCCCGGTCGAGTCCCCTCGCGAGTTCACGGAATGCCCCCGCCGCGCCTTCCGGCCTGCCGAAGTAACCCACCTGCTTCAGCACGTCGACAGGAAACGCCTCGACAAGTTGGTCCGAAGCAGCACCCGAGTCCCTCATCTCCTCGATGGCCGAGAGAGGCTCATCGAAACCCATGCGAGTGAAATGACCGCGGTAGCCGTGTTCCTTCGAGGCGCCCGGCCGGGCCAGCGCGTATCCCATAAACGCGCGGGTGAAAGCCCGCCGAGCAACCTCCTCGTCATCGTCAATGCACACTCGGACGTACTCCATCACTTCAACTTCAGATGGTTGGCGGCCGACCCGCGCCGCGCCCTCGGCGATCCTAGCGCGGCACCAGGACCGCTGGTCAGGAGTGCTCCAGTTCAAACAGACACCGTCGGCGAGTTCTCCGGTAAGCCCTAAAACCTGGGGGCCCAACGCGGCCAGGTAGATTGGGACGTCCAGCGGCTGGGCTGTGAGCTGGAGGCTGTCGACGGTAAGTGTCTTGCCGGAGTAGGTGACCTTCTCACCTGCGAGGAGGCGACGAAGCACAGTGGTGTAGTCGCGCATCATCGCCACAGCGGGCCAAGCCGGTAGCCCAAAGCTGTGCCGGTACTCGTCGCTGTAGATGCCACCTGCCCCGATCCCGAGAATGAAACGCCCGCCGCTCAGGTCTCCAACCGACCCAGCCTGGCTGACCAGCGAGGCAATTCTCCAGAGCGGGACCGGGACCACTGCAATTCCCAGCTCGAATCGATCTCGATTTGCTGTTTCATCGGCCCAGCGTGCGCAAACCTGAAACCCATCGCGCGTTGGGGGCCCGCTTGGCGTCCAGGCACTCTCGTAACCGCGCTCGATGGCGGCCCGAACCAGCACTCCCTGCTCGGCGAATGAAAGCCCGAGGCTCGCGTCAATCCCAACGCCGAATCTCATCGTCTCTCCGACCCGGCCAACATGCCGGGATCTAAATCTACGCCTCACAAGCGCCGAAAAGGCCTTGCCGAGGCTGTTTAAGCCTCGGCAAGCCGCTCCCGGTCTCTCGTGATAATCACCAGAAGAGCAGGGAGGACGATCAACGACGCGGCTGCGGCGAGTGCGATCATTATGGCGGTTAGCAGGCCGTAGGTAGCGAACATGGGCATCGGGGCCAGCGACATTACGGCGAAGGCAGCCATGCTCGAAAAAGCGGAAGCCACGAGCGCCGCGCCGGTCCCGGCCCCAGTCCTCTGGACGGCTTCGATCCTTGTACCGACGACTCTCAGTTCCTCTCGATACCGCATCGTGAAATGGGTGGCGAAATCTATCCCAACACCGATCGAAATCGCTCCGATAGTAGCCGTCACCGCATTAAGCGGGAATCCGAACAGGTACATCAGCCCGTAGAGCCAGACAACCACCAGGAGGATCGGAATAATCGCCACAATCGCGAACCTCAGAGAACGCATGAAGACCGCCGCTACCAAAAGGCAGAGG
>DASCML010000156.1:0-15638 GCA_036010925.1 Dehalococcoidia bacterium
CGACTTCATCGTTGGAGGTAACGAAATCAGCCTGGTCAGCCTGCCGACAAAGGAGCGAGTCCTTGTTCGCGATGGCGGTTGGGATCTCGATAGCCTCGACGCTGTATTTCCGACTGCGATCGGAGCGGCGGTTAAGAACCCGATGCCGCCGCAGCCTCCGAAACAGTAGGGCGTATCGCAGGCTGGGTGCCCTGCACAGCGATGACCGGCTCTCGACAGCGTCGCAGCGCGATTCGAGAGCCGTCTTTTGTCCACCGAGTCAAGTTGACTTCGTAAGAGATTCGAACTTTCACGTCGGGCCTACTTTGTTTGCCGTCACTTTTCCCCTTGGCCGTTCCATCTTTAGGGTGAACTCGTTGTGAGTAAGAACGGGGGCCAGAGGGATGGCTCACCCGAAGGACGCCGTCAACAGCAAGAGCTTGCACGCCGAGCGAAGGAACGAGACGCTGAGGCTTGGGGGGTACTTTTCGAGCGTCACTACCGGTCTGTATTTTCGTTTGCGCGCTTTAAGCTCAGCGGGAGTGATGAGGCCGAGGACATTGCCGCCCAGGTGTTCGAAGTCGCCTACCGCAGCGTTGATCGCTTTGACTATCAGGGCGTCCCAATTGAAGCCTGGTTGTTCGGAATCGCCCGTAATCTCGTGCGGGATCATGTCAGGAAACTCGGCCGCCGGGGCCCGTCGGTTGAACTCGAGGAGGGCTCAGTGAGCGTGTCGGCGCCAGATTCGACCGCCAACGTCGACCTCCAGCATGACCTGAGTGCCGCGCTGAAGGGACTGACCGACGATCAGCAACTTGTGCTCTCACTTCGCTTTATCGAGGACAGGTCGGTGGCCGACACAGCGTTGTCGATGGATCGTTCGGCGGACGCCGTCAAGAATCTGCAGAGGCGAGCCCTCGCCGCGCTACAGCGGCAACTCGCTGACAGTGAGTACGGTCGCGAGGGACCGCGATGACTGAAGACCGCCTAGACCATCTTCTAGACGAAGCACTCGCTACCGGTGACGTGCCCTCAGACGCATCGCCAACCGAACGGGAGGAGATCGAGCGCCTCCTCCAGGCTTCGCGAACTGTGCGGGAGGCGAAGGCTCTTGTCGATGCTGGAGCGGAAGCCTCGATGCTGGTCGCAAAGGCCCGCTTCGAGCGCTTTCTAACTCAGGAGGCCCGCTCGAGCGCTGGAGCCACTGACGCATCGCCGTCACGGGTGGCGCGGGTCTTCGGGCTTTTGGCGGGGGGTCGCTCGATACCGAAGTTTGCTGCCATCGGTGGGCCCGTCGCCGCGGCTGTTCTGCTGATCGCCGTGGTCGTAATCGTCCTGCAAGGTGCTTTCGACGACGTTGATACCGCAATTGCCCTTGAGAGTGGCGACTATGTTCAACTCCAGGGGAAGATCGCCGACATCGAGGAGCAGGGTGATGATCTGCTTGTTCGCGTAGAGTCACCGGCCGGTGTGTATTCCGCTTCGGTTACACAGGGAACTGCTCTTCGCAACTTCGATAGCGAGATTCTCAGGTCAGCTCTGAAACGGGGGATCACCGTTGCCCTCGATGGCATTGTGAGTGACCAGGGTGTGCTTGTGGCGAACACAGTTGCAGTCGGCGACTTCTCTGTCCCCGACCGGCAGAGCCCGGAGCCCATCACTGATGCAAGGGATTCGATCAAAGCGACTATTGTGATGGTCCGGCTGTCAGAAGATGGTTCTTCAGGGCACGTCGTATTCGAAAACGATGCTGGGCGCCACTTCATTGTTCCCGTTGACGGAAGGGCATTCGAAGCCCTGCTGCACCGTTTTTCGAACTCACTCGGGGAGCGGATCGAGGTCCGGCCTCCCTCGCAAGAGGGAGGGGCATTTCAGATCGACGTTCTCAAGCCGTCTGACGGTGTTGAGCCGTTACCCCTGCCGAGGAAGCTTCCGCCGCTTATCCACGTCCGCGGGGAGGTAGTGAGAGTCGCCGATGGTTTCTTGGAACTACGCAATGCCGACGGGACAATCGTCGTTCGTCTCACACCGTCGACCCGTATCTTGGCCAAGGGCGTCGGACTGTTGCCTCAGGACATCGTTGAGAAGGATGCGGCAGTCGGTTTTACGGTTACGGTAACGGGTCGCATCGATCCGACCTCGGACCAACTTATCGCCAGCGTCGTTACGGTTGGTTCCTCCATGGATGCCCCTCAGGCTGACCGACCGAAGCGCTAACGCTCCCCCGGCGATAACCGGCTAGGTCGAGAGCCACGTGCCGGAAGCCGAGACTTTTCAGCGCCGATACGATCCGTTCCCTGTTGGCTGGTTCCATTGCAAGGACCATGCCAGTTGGATCAGTTTCGATTCGCGCGGCTTCGTCGTGGTGCCGGACGCGGACGACTCGCAGTCCGATGGAACGCAGCATTGCTTCGGCTCCGGCCACTTGGTCGAGCCGTTCTACCGTCACGGGCGTTCCCTGTGGAATTCGGCTCGCAAGACATGCCATTGCCGGTTTGTCCCAGGTTGGTAGCCCCATTTCTCGAGAAAGGGTGCGAATTTCATCCTTAGTGATCCTCGCCTCAAGTAGTGGGCTTCTTACGCAATGTTCGGCAGCAGCTCGCCGTCCGGGTCGCCAGTCATCGACATCGTCAATGTTGGTGCCGTCTATGACGACCGCCGTCTCAGAGGTCCCGGCAATCTTCTCGAGAATTCCGTATAGCTCGTCTTTGCAGTGGAAGCAGCGCATCGAGCCGTTGGCGACATATTCCGGATTGTCCATCTCGTGGGTTTCGATGAACTCATGTGAGATTCCGATCCGCCGGGCAAGCTCGGCTGCTTCGCGTTGCTCGGAATCAGCAAATGATGGGGAGATCCCGGTGATGGCCCGAGCGCCTTTACCGTGCACCTCGTAGGCTATGGCCGCCAGGAACGTAGAGTCCACGCCGCCGCTAAAGGCCACGACCACACCCGGGTAGTCCCGCAGCGCGCTCACTAGGCGAATCCGCTTCTGTTCAATCGTTTGCACGAGCCTGATCGTACTCCCTCGAGTTCGGCTATTCGAGGCGAAAGAAAGCGCCCGGGACACGGCCGGGCGCTTTGGTGAAAGAGGTGGCTGCCTGAACTAGCTGTTCCGACCTGGTACCTCGAGGTCGTCTGCCGGCGGAGCCGGGTTGACGACGCCGTTCATGAGTTGCGACGGGACCAGCGTTCGTAGTTCATCCAGTGTCCATTTGCCTTGCTTGTGGATGTTCTTGAACGGCGGGTACATGTCCTGCAGAAGGCCAACATGACCGCCAGCCACCTGGAAAATACGACCGTTGATGTTCCAGGCCTCATCGAGAAGCAGGTAGACCGTCATGGGTGCGACCATGTCGGGACCACGCATGGCGGCGGCCGCTTCGGCGGCCGCGTTGCTGGCCTGTTGCGCTTGAGCCCCGGCGCCGGCGATGCCGCGGCTCGCCCGAAGGTCTCGCGCCGACTGGGGAACGGTCGCGGTGAGACGGGTCGCTGCCCCCGGCGCGATGCAGTTCACAGTGACGCCGTAACGGCCCAGGTCACGGGCAGCGACGCGCGTGAGGCCTGCCACTCCAGCCTTGGCGGCGCCGTAGTTCCCTTGACCTGAGTTGCCGTTCAGGCCGGAGACTGAGCTGTAGGTGACGATTCGACCATAACGCTGCTGACGGAAGAGAACGGCGGCTGGCTTGATGGCCGTGAAATGGCCCTTGAGATCGATTCGGATGACGTCGTCCCACTCCTCTTCGGTGAGGTTGAAGAGCATCCGGTCTCGAAGGACGGCTGCCAGACAGATCAATCCGTCCAGCTTGCCGTAGGCGTCCAGCGCTGTCTTGATGACGCTCTCGCCACCTTCCATTGAGGAAACGTCCGCGAAATTTGCGACCGCCTCGCTCCCGGCGTCCTTGATCTCCTGCACAACCTGGGCGGCCGGACCATCGTCGTGGCCCGAACCGTCCGGGTTGACGCCCGGGTCGTTGACAATGACTCGAGCCCCCTCGGAAGCCGCGAGAAGCGCGCACTCCCGCCCGATTCCCCGGCCGGCGCCCGTCATTGCGATTACTTTGCCTTCGAGTAGACCTGCCATGCTAATTCGTAAACTCCACTATTGCGGATCCCGGGGTGGTGCGGGCTCCCTCTTTGTTCTCGGTCCATACTTCAAGGGCTACGAGCTTCTTCCCATTCTCTTCGTAGCGTCGCTTCACGACCCCCTTACAGAGGATGTCTTCGTTCGGATAATCCATTCCCCGGTAGCTGCAGCCGTATTGTTTGATCCGACCGTTCCGGCCGACCCAATCATGGACAAGCTGCCCCAGGAATGCGTTCTTGAGGGCTCCGTGGACGATCAGCCCGGGAAGGCCCGTACTGATAGCGAAGTCCTTGTCGTAGTGAATCTGGTAGAAGTCGCCGGACCCGGCAGCCCACTGCACGAGCTGCTGAGTACTGCAGTTTTTCTTGAGGACAGGGATCTCCTGCCCTTCTTTGATCTCGTTCCAGGTGATACCCATCTCTACTACCTCCCTAGTACCGAATTCCCGTACCCGTTGCGACCGCAACGAGTTCGTTGTTCTGGTTGCGATACTCGGTCTTGCTCTGGGTGATGAGCATCTCACCGAGGCTGGCCTTTCGTTCTTGGATGTCGGACACGTAGCTTACCGCTGTGAGAACGTCTCCCGCGCAGATGTCACCCAGGTACTCGAATTCGTTTCCGCCGTTGAGGATGCGGTTGAGTGGCCTCCGCGGTTCGGGGGGCGGAGCGCCGCCGCGGCGCCCGCCGAAGGTGGCATCGCTTGTACGCGGGTCGAATATCGCCGTCCCTAGGTATCCAGGTGGGCAGGGAAGGCTGCGAAACCCAGCCTTCTTCGCTTCTTCTTCATCGAAGTAGATCGGGTCCACGTGTCCAACTGCCCGCGCGAACAGACGGATCTGAAGCTTGTCCACTTCCAACGTCGAGGGTTCTGATTTGTCGCCGATGGTCGCCCGCATCTCGTCGGTGATGAGGGACTCCTCGGCCGCCGATTCGGCCATGATGATGCCTCCAAGGGTTGAGTTGCGCGGGCAACGATATCGAACCGGAGGGTGCCGGTAAACCCGTGATTCCGCAGAGAGCTCGCGGCTCTAGCTAAACTTGACTGCGTGTTTTCTTGTCAGATCCGGCAAAGGTTCTCGGCCTGCGGAAGCGGCGCGGTGCAGTTGTGCCAGTATTGTGGGCGCAATTTCTGCACGGACCACTCTTACCACCTAAACGGCCACGAAGCGGTGCGCAACCGAAAGAACTAACCGGCAAAGCGCGACGACATGGTCGCCCACGACCAATACAAGACCGAAGCTCGACTGCGAAACCAATCGGGGCTTTGCGGAATCAAAGATCGTGGTCCTCACCTCGGGTTTCAGTGCTCACTTTGCCGCGGATATTTCTGCTATGAGCGTCTTTCCGAGCGGATGTACCCGATGTCGGATGGACGCGTGTTGGGGGAGAGGATGGCGAGCGTGTGCGAACGGTGCTAGAAGAGGCGGAAGGTCTGGAAACGTCTAGGATAAGCGGAGCTGATCCCCTAATTTTTGGAGACGTCCAAGCAGCGGGGTCTACGATCTCGGGCACCGCGCTGCTTACGCCGGTACTGCCCCTCGCTTACCTCGGGCAGAATCTTGCGGTCCCCGTTTCACTCAAATGCGAACAGCTTGAGGCGGCTGGATCTTTCAAGATTCGCGGGGCGCTCAACTTCGTTAGCAGCCTCGTTCCTGGCGAGGCTGCACGGTCTGGTTGCCGCACCCGCCGGAAACTGGGCCCAGGGGGTGGTGGAGGCCGTCGTCCCGGCGAAGACACCGTCAGGGCTGAGCCAGCTCGTCGTCCTCTTCATCATCGTCATTGAACATCGTATCGAGGATGATTGCGATGGCAGCGAGCATGAAGGCGACCGCAGCGAACTGCCCCAGGCGTCTCAGCAGAGAGACAAGCCCTCGACCCAACTCGTACAGTGCCTTCAGGGCTAGGCCCCCGACTTTCTTTAGGACTTTCACTATCGCTCTGTTCTCCATGGCTTTGGTGTTGGCTGGATCTAGAAGGTTATGAGGCTCCCCTCAGTGGTCTTCAGGTGGTGGGCATCGTTCAACGACTGTAACGCTCGAATGCCACCCGCTGCCGCGTGAACGACGCTCACGGACGAATGGACCGGCCGGAAGAACATGTCGTATTCCAGGCCAATGATGTGAGCTATATATGAGTTAATCACCCCCGCGTGACAGGCAATGACTATGCGACTGCCCTGGTTGGTCGCAATGATTGCCTCGATCGCGTTTGCTGTCCGGTTGCGGAAGTCGAGACTGGACTCGGAAAAGGGGAAGACATCCCATTTCTTCTCCCGGAACATCCGCTCAGCGACCCCGGCCAGCATCTCTTTCCCGATGTGATCGACGACGGTTGACTCGCCTGGCAAGTTACGGAAGAGTTGAATTTCACGGAGATCTTCGACGACCTTCGGCGTAAGCCGGTGGTGGCGGGCGATTTCCTCGCTTGTCGCCATGGCGCGCTTGAGGCTACTCGTGTAGATCACGTCGACTCGTTCCGTGGAGAAACGCAGTCCTACGAGACGGACCTGCTTGCGGCCGCGGTCCGTAAGTGGGGGGTCGGACTCCAAGATAGTCTCCTGTTCGCCATGCCGAACGAAGATGATCTCAGTAACGTCCTCCATATTGGTGAGGAAGGTGCGGTCGAAAATCATCGACTGGCGGGACTCTCGAGGCTCCGACATTCTTTTCTCCTTTCGGTTAGGGCAACAAATATCTCAGATCCGGCTGGACGGGCAAAAGCTGAGGGGTCCCACCAAGGCTCTATCGCGTTATCTGGAGTGGCTGGCGCAAACCTCGCCAGTGTGACTTCCGGAGTCACATCATCGAAGATCGCAAACGGACGGAAGACGTAGATCGCGGATTACAGGTTGCGAACCCTGATTTGGTCACCCGACAGCGAGTGGCTTCTGCTCGCCTGCCCCCCCCGAAGTCGGTCAGCGAGGATGAACTCTGGGTGATCAGTCGGGATGGAACGGTGAAGGGCACTTTGACCGACAAGGCTTTCTGGGCCGATTCGGTGTCCTGGCGGATTCTCGGCGTGGGTGTCATTCTCGTCCTTGGCGACGATCCGCTTCCTAGGCCCCAGGTCGCAGCACAGAGGTAACGTCGCCCGGTTTCCCGCTAGATCGACTTCTGAATCTCTTCTAGAATCCTCCTGGCCTGCCAGAGGTGTTCGAGGTCGTGCTCGTACATCACCTTGGCGACATCAAGTAACGTTATCCTCCCGCGAAAGGGGTGCTCCGCCTTTAGCCCCCACTCGGACGAGTGGAGCCCCCACAGGAAGTATGTGGTGTGCCTCCTGAGGTAGTGGAGCTCCTCGAGAATCTCATCTTCATCCTCGTGCCGGTAGTCTGCCTCGATCGGCACATCGCCCGTATCAACGTGGCGGAGACGTGGGACCGATTGTTCAAAGAATGCATCCAGCTGCCGGACAAATCCCTGCTCGACATTGCGAAGATGAACCGCCAATGAGAGAAGGCACCAGTCCTCGTTGAAGCCTGTGCCCTTTTGCAGAAGGAAGCGCCTGGGAACGCCTGAGAGCAGGCCGCTCGCTTCGCCAGCTGCCTCGCCGAGCGCCTTAAGAAGGAATGCAGGATCGTTTCCCGCCCTGCTCACTTCTCTCATTTTCCTATTGTAGTGAGCGAAGCGTCGTTTACGTGATGGTCAGCGGAACTTGCTCTTCGCAGAGCCGGCACTCGTCCGGGTCCCAGGAGGCGACGTCGACTGAGAGGCATGAGAAGAGAGGCGGGCCAAAGCTAGTACGGCCCGCGGATCGGTCGATGAGCACCGCGACTCCGACGACGTTTCCCCCACGTTCGCGCACCGCATCAACGACGTCTCTGATGCTGCCCCCCGTTGTCAAAACGTCGTCGATAATGAGCACGTTATCTCCCGCGCCGACCTCGAAACCCCTACGGAACTCCCTGCCAGGGCCGTCTTCGCAGCGCTCAGCGATGACGCAGCGGGTTCTAAGCTGACGGGCGGTCTCGAAGGCGAGGATTACGCCACCGGTGGTTGGTCCGGCAACAAGGTTCACGCGATCTCGGTGGTGGTCAGCGATTTGACCGCACAGTGTGGAGGTGACGTCCGGCCACTGCAACAGGCGGAACTTTTCAATAAAGGTGTCTGAGTGGCGCCCGCTGGAGAGCTCGAAGTGGCCTTCGAGCACGGCGCCGCGCTCATGGAGCTGGCGTCTAATTTCAGCGCTCATGGCGCGAGCCTATGGGCACAGCGTGGAGAGGTCCAGTCAGCAGGGCGATTGAACGGAATCAGACTGGTCTGGCTCCGTGAGCCGCCGACCGGATGGTCCGCCGAGAATGTGCCCTCCAGGTCCGAAACGTCCCAGTGGCCAGTAGGTGATTGATGTTTTCCAACGATGGACTCAATAGGGATGCGCCCCAACGGTCTGCTATCGAGACTGGCCGTCCGGTTATCGCCCCTCTCGAAACGTCGGGGCCATCAGCGTGCTCTAGACCTTGAAGATTGCGGCCGTGCCAGGGAACACCGTGACTACCAGAAGAAGGACCAAGACAAGGCCCCCTCACAACACCCATAGGGCCGCCGTGTAGCGCTGGGGGAGCGGGACGAGGCGCGTGCAGTGGGGCCGCCCGCCGCTGTGAGGGTCCGGCCCATCCGTCCCAGCCTCGCCGCGGGAACGGCGGTTGAAAGCGTGCCGGATCGCGCGTCGGATGGAACCTCGCATGACTCTCTGATGTCCTGTCGTTGGCTGTGTCACCCTTCGATCCCTGAGCGGGTGATAATCGCCCGTAGACGCCAGTGCAACCAAGCAATATCCGTTCGATTGCCGGTCAACGTCCGCGAGCGCGTCTTCTCACCGACTAAGTCTACGGGCCGGCGGCGGTGATAGCGGCCCCCTCTGACTCACTGATATGCGTCGTAGTGAGCTCCGGTCCACTCGCTCCGCCCGGCGAGTTTGGTGCTAACCCGAACTTGTCCAGTGGCCAATAATTCAGGAGTGCTTTGCCCACGATCAACTCTCCCGGGATGAGGCCTACTTGCGGACTTCGACTGTCCAAGCTGTTGTTGCGATTGTCACCAAGGATGTAGTAATGGTCCTCGGGAATCGAAAGTCTTGCTCGGCTGTCATTCCAGTCTGTAGAGATATACGGCTCGTCCAGCAGAAAGTCGTTGATATACACATTGCCCTGCTTGATCTCGACGGTTTCTCCTGGGAGTCCGATCACACGTTTGATGAGGTCCTGGTCGGGCCTCCTCGGATCGTGTAGTACGACGATGTCACCACGCTCGGGCCCATGGAAGACGGACCGCCTCTCATCCTCCTCCGCATCGATGAACGGGAGGAAGTTGGAGAGCTTATCCATATTGACCTCTGAGTAGACGAGCTTGGTCACGAGTAGAAATTGCCCGTCCTCAAGGGTCGGATACATGGAGTTGCCTTCAACCCTGAAGTTTTGAAACGAGGCTCGAACAGCGAGGAATACAAGTATTGCGAGAAGTGTCGTCTCGACTATCCCTCTAACTAGGTGGCGTCCTTTGTCACGCGGAATTTCTTCCAGAGCAATTGGTTTGGGCACGGGATCGAAGGTATCGGATGGAACGCTGAATATGCTTTGGTCTCTTCGCTCCGGTTGCTCGAGGGGCGGTAGGTAGGTCTGCCCCCAATCCTCGGCCCTCGTGTCCATTCGTGTCGGGGTTGGGTCAGAGACCTCGGCGACCAACTCGTCTCCCCCCTCGCCGAGAAGCTCCACGAAGCTTGTGTTGTCCTCTGCCTCGGCGGCGGCAGCGTCCAGATCGTCGCCGCTGATGTCCGACGGGTCCGTGTCCGCAATTTCCCACTGTTGTTCGTCAGCCTCAGTCGATTCGCCGAGTGTATCGCCGCCTCCGGCACCGGAGGCGTACTCCGGCTCTCTGAAGGAGAGACCTGAAGTGAGTTCTGGCTGCTTTCCAGTAATTGAAGGCTCGGCGGTAAATGCTTCCTCGGAGAGGGCCGTTTCGTCACCTTCCAGTGTCTCGGGGTCGATGTTGCGGACGGTTTCGTTGCGCTCGCGGCTTTTTTCGACCCAGTCGCGCATACTCTCGACAATGGAGTTAGGCGTGCTCTTTTCCGCAAACATGTCGTCCCAACGAGGACTGTCGTACTTGGTTGACGAACCCTCGGGCGGCTCAGACTCTGGGTCTTCGAGGTTCGCTTCTTCGGTTAGTTCAGGGGCCTCGGGCTCTTCAGCCGGTGAATCGTGTTTCGAATCAGCGGCCCAGAGTACTTCGTGCGCGACGTCATGCAATTCGGGCTTATCTGGGGAGCCTGAAATCTGAGCGGAGCCGAAGACGTCGTCCCAGTGGGTCGACTGCTCACGGTGGAGCCGGCGAACAACCAGTGGTGACTCTGAAACCGGGGGTTCACCTGTCTCTAGCGGACCCTCTGAGGGCGAACTTTCGCCGCTCTCGCCTTCCGTCGGAGGCTCGGTCAAGTTGGCCTCATGGTCGGCTTCGATGGAATCCGAAGCTTCCGCTGCTTCTTCCTTCGCACGCTTCAGATTCCGCTGAATCCGCTCTCGGAGTTCGCGATTCTTGCCCTCGCTGCGCTCCCAGACCCCGTCGGGGAGGTCGAAAATCCAACCCTCTCCCTTCTCGGTCTTGGGCTCTTGGTCCCCTTCCGGCGGATTCGAATCTGCCATGGCCATCAGACTAGCACAGCCTCCTTGTCACGCTTCCGCTGTGTTTGGGTCGCGTTTTACGACTGTTTGACCTACGCTCGCGCCGAATGCACGAAAGTCCGGTGCCCGATGAGCATCTGGTCTCCTTATCAAAAGACGGCAGTCTTGATGCCTTCAACACCCTCGTTAGTAGTTACGAGCGGCAGGTCTACAACCTTTGTCTGCGATTGGTAGGGGATCAGGAGACTGCCGAAGATGTGACTCAGGAAGCATTTATCGCTGCCTTTCGGGGGATCCGTGGATTCCGGGGAGGCAGTTTCCGTTCCTGGTTACTCCGCATTGCAGCGAACCAGGCCAAGGATGAACTGCGCCGGGGGCGACGGCGTCCAGCGACCGTTGTCTTAACCGGACCCGACGACGAATCGGAAGTGGATTTCCCTGATCATACGACTGGACCCGAGGAGCAGTCCGAAAACATGGAACTCGCCGAGGGGTTACGAATTGGGCTCAGTGGTCTCTCGTTCGAGCAGCGGCAAGTCGTGATCCTCATTGACTATGTAGGGCTCGATTACGCCGAGGCTGCCGAGTCCACCGGTGTTTCGGTTGGAACAGTGAAGTCCCGGCTTCACCGGGGCCGAGATGGGCTTCGCCAGTTCGTGGTGGCCCACCCGGAACTTTTTGGCACCCGTTGGCGTCAGGACGAGTGACGGAAATGAGATTTTGGATTTTCGGACCCAAGCCCCCGCGCAATGCAGATTTGAGTGCCTATCTCGACAACGCCCTTTCTCTATCGGAAAGAGCCGAAGTTGAGGCCAGTCTTGCCGAGGACCAGGCTCTTCGGAGAGAACTCGCGCAGCTTTCAATGGTGAAGGACCTGGTAGCGGGCTTGAGCGACGAGGTTCCTCGTCGCTCGTTCCGACTCTCTGAGGCCGACGTGCGAGTCGCCGAGCCCCGTGGGCAGGCGTTGACGGTGGGCCGCTTTGCCTTCACCGCTGCGGCGGTCGCGGCCTTAGCGGCCGGCGTTGTCACTTATGCTGCCCCCTCGGGCTCCGATATCACGTCCTCCCAGCTCTCCCCCGACGCAGCCGAACTGTCAGACACTCTCGAGTCGACTGCTCCGGCTCGCGGCGCACTTTCCGAGAACAGTGCGGATGATGGCGCAGTTGGAGGTGCGGAGGCCGTGCCACCCGCCATCGGAGTCGCTGAGAATGCTGCTGATGGTGAAGCTAAGGGCGCGCGGGTCGCGGGCGATGATGATTCCGGCGCAGATTCCACGGCCGACGAAGGTGACCGAACAAGTTCCGGATGGCGAGCGGCTCAGGTCAGCGCCCTTGCGATTGCCGCGCTAGCCCTTCTTGTTGGGTTCGCCTCGTGGCGGAAGACGAGATCAGAGGTCTAATAGCAATGAAAGGCTCGAAAAAGTTCGGATTTGTCGCGTCTGCGGCACTTGTCGCGATTCTCTTCGCCGCCTGTGCTGACGACGGCGACACCATAGTTCTCCCCTCGGGCTCCGAATCCACAGGGATCCTGGTAAGTGGTAGAGGAGAGATCGTCGTCACGCCCGACGTCGGGCGTATCAATCTCAGTGTAGAAGTGACAGGTTGGACTGTGGCCGAGGCCCGGGAACAAGCTGCTGCGGCCGTGAATCGTGTGCTGGAGAGCGTGAAGAGCAACGGTGTGGACTCCGAGGACTTGAGAACCACCGGCCTCAGCATCTTCCCGCGTTACGACTATTCGGGTGAGCGCGAGCCGCGAATCACCGATTATACGGTTAGCAATGGCATCAGCATCACGGTGCGGGAACTCGATGACTTCAGCGAGATCATTGACGAAGCGGTCGAGGCCGGGGGCAACGATGTTCGACTTAGTGGCATTAGCTTCGACGTCGAAGATCGCGCCCGAGCGATCGAGGCGGCCCGCGAAGCGGCCGTCGAAGACGCTCGGGACCGGGCGGAGCAACTCGCCGCCACCGCGAGTGTGAGCCTCGGGAGCGCTCTGAGCATCACCGAGATTTCGTCCCCTGCCTTGCCGCCGATCTTCGGCTTCGACGAGGCGAGGGGCGCTGCCGGGACTTCGACTCCTATCGAGCCTGGCATCACGACAGTCTCGGTGCAGGTCCAGGTTCGTTGGAGCATCGAATAGGTGGATCCGAAGGGTCAAGTGAAAGGGCCGGTATGCCCGGCCCTTTACTTTGGTTGGGATTCCCGCCCAAGCTGATCGGGAGATGTCGCGCTTTCTTCCCGTTCTGCTTCCCCTGGTGGCGCTGCTATTCGTCGGGCTTCTGATTCTTGGAATGCTGCAAATCAGGGACCGCTACTCTGGGCCGCTGTTGGCCGACCCGTCCCGGTTTGTTCCTGTAGCTACGTCTTCTCCGGGTTTCGACCTCCGCGAGCCGGGAAATGTCTGCCAGGGTACAGTCGGCCGGCCGGCCCCCGGAGAACCCGCCGTGTTCGACCCGCAGTACACAAAGCAGAAGACAGTTCTGGGGATCCATATCGTTGGATTTGATTCGGTTGCGAACCGCGCATTCGAGGAGGCTGAGGACACCATCAAGCACATGTTCGAAGGGAGCGAGCTGATCGAACTGCTCGTGGCTGAGGGAGCGTACGTCATCATCACTGATGCAAAGCAGAGCGTATTGGAGCTACCCGAGTTTTCCTGCCTTGCGAGCAGCAACGCCGCTGGCATTTACGACCATGTTTGTGGTGTTGCAGACAGCGCCGACTATCCCGTTGTGACGGTCAACGAGCTCGACCTTCTCGGCGATCGATTTGGCCCTTGCCGGGGCTTGAACATCCTCTACCACGAGCTTGGCCACCTGGTGCATGGTTGGGCGGTAACTCCCGCCGAGTACCTGGACGTTAGTCTCTTCTATCAAGAAGCGCTCGATGAAGGCCGTTACGATGGGCAGTACGCGGCAAGGAACCCGAACGAGTATTTTGCCGAAGCCACGCAGGCTTACTTCCTCTCCGTCAACCGCCGTGGTAACCGCGACGCGGAGTGGCTCAAGGGCTACGATCCCCAGATTTTCGCTCTGCTAGAAGAGGTATTCGGCGGCAACTAGGCTAGTTGATCTCGCCCTTCGCCTTCATGATCTGGTAGCGGTCCACTATCAGCCCCATGTACTCCTCGAACTGTGGGTAGCGAGCCCGAAGCACCTTCATGAATTCGTTCAGCGGCAGCCGCCGCCGCTCGTACTCTGAATCGCGAGGGGCGTTCTGGACCTTGCCTGAGGCCGTCAGGAAAAAGGGAATAGTGGTCCGGCCCCCGACTTTCGTCTTCGTGTTGTGACTGGTTGCTTTGCAATCGAGGAAGCCGACGAGTTCGATCTTTCCGCTGCTGGCGCTGACTCGTTCCTTTGCGATTCGCTGTAGGAAGGTCTCGGCTTTTTCGCCGTCATTTGGCTCGCCTTCCGTCGTGTCCCACAGGGTCGTGCCTTTCTTCCGGCACACGTACCCCTTGTCGTCGCAAATCACAACGCTGTAGGCCCACTGGATCGGGATGTCGCTTGGAAGAGGCTGGTCATCGACCCATCGCGCCTTCCACTCGCCGCCCAACCCGATTTCGCGTTCACCAACCCAGCGGGGCGGAGGGACATTCGAAAGGTCAGCTTGTCCTGGAAGCGTCACTTAAAGGTCTCCGTCTCAAGAATGGCTTGCTCGTCACGCTTGCTTCGCGCCCCGCGAGTGTAGCAACAACCCTGGATGCGCGTGCCGCATATCGAGTATCGCCATCCCAATTGTGGCGTCAAGCGCGGACGAGTGAACACACGTTCGGAGCTCTCCCACACGGTCTGCCCCTAGCGTCACCGGGGTGCCTGGCGACAGTACGCCCGTACCTTCGATGAGGAGGGCGGAGCGGATGCGCTCCTCTCGCTCACCCGGGATGCCCCAAAATACGTCGAGGTCGGACTCGGCTGGGCTTAGTCCAACTTCAAGATCTGGTTGATAAGCAGGGATGCAGGCTTCGACACTTGTAATTTCATAGGAGGCTGCTCCCGCCGGCCTCGTTTCTGATTCGAGCAACGTTTCAAATAGATGATGGGCGACCGCCGGTGCGAGCATCAGTGCGAATCCATCCTCGCCTGAGTTTGTTGCCCGAGTGGCGAGCGCGCGGAAGCCGTGGAAGACGAAGGGCGACAGTGAAACGGCGACAGAGTCCGGTCCAAATCGTCTCCAATCTGCGCCGACAAGAACTGCGACGAAGCGGGACCCTCGATGGCCAACGAGCAGGTGGATTCCGTACGGTCCTCAAACTTGACTTCGAGATCAGGCGACAGAGATTCGCCAAGCTGGGCTGCTGTTTTCCGTCGCCGCCCGGGCTCTCCGGACACCAGGTACGAGATGGCACCGGTCTGGGAGATGAGCAGAAGGTCGCTGATTCGGCCGGCCGAGTCGACGATGCAAGCGCGGATGGTTTGGCCCTCAGATAGCTGCTTTAGCGTCCCAGCCGTCGCTCGATTCAGCAGGCCCGCTGCATCCGGGCCAGTGACCATGAACCGGCTTCGGTGCGAACGGTCGAGGATGACCGAGGATTCACGCATTTTTGCGAGCTCGGCCTCGGGTTCCCTGTAGTCTTCGACGATGAGCCAGCTAGCCACTTCCGCGAATCGAGCCCCTTTTGAGGAGTGCAGGTCGTTGAGAGGCAGAACTCGCGCTTCCTGGGATCTCATTCGGCCACGAAACGACGCCGTCCGCCGTCGTCGATGATGTGCCCCGTTCCTGGAAATTCAAGGTGGGGTGACACGAGGAGGGAGCGGTCTCGGATGGCCTTCTCCAGCAGGGTCCTTTTCGTCTCGAGCGAAACGAGTGGAAGGACGTCAAATGAGGCTATCCAGGCGAGCCGTTCGAACTGCGAGACGTGCTGGGCGATGTCTCCGCAGAAGATGGCGGTCTGCCCTCCGGAGCTCAACGTGACGGCGGCGTGATCGGCCGTATGCCCCGGAGCTGGTACAAACGT
>DASCML010000157.1:0-3588 GCA_036010925.1 Dehalococcoidia bacterium
TGATGTCGGCGGGCATGAGATCCGGGGTGAATTGAATACGGCGGAAGCTGCAGTCCAGCGACCTGGCAATCGAGCGGGCAAGTGTAGTTTTCCCGGTTCCGGGCACGTCTTCAAGAAGGATATGTCCCTCACAGAGAAGAGCGATGATGGCAAGGCGAACCACGTCGGAACTTGCCACGATGACCCGCTCCACATTCTCCTTTAACTGCTGAGCGATACCGGTGATGGCGGCGACGTCTTCCGGAGAGAGCCTTTGGGATTCAGACATTGGGTCACTCTAAGGCTGGGAAGTCGAAGCGTCAGCAGGAAGGGTAGAACAAAGAGCAGTCAGCAGAGGGTGGCGGGCCTGGGTCTGGACTTCAAGAGCCTGCACCATCGGTTCCGGTGGCAAAACAACTAACCAACCGAAACGCGACTCACCGGAAGACCCCAAAAGAGTGCCCCGGTTTGCTCCGTGCTGACTGCTCCCTGCTCCGTGCTGACTGCTCACCACTGTCTGCTCTACGCTTTCTCGGTGTCCGACGTACTTCCTATCCCTCTCGGCTACAACACTGCTTACCTCTGGACGTCCGGTGGCAGCCGGGTACTTATCGATACCGGCCCCGATTATGAGGGGGCATGGGAGGAGATCCAGGAGGCACTGGGCGGGATGAAACCCGACATCGTCGTGGCCACCCATGCACACCTGGACCATGCCGGGCTCGGCGCGCGATGGCAGGAGGCCGGCGTTCCCGTTGCGGTGGGGGCAGCAGACGCGCGATTGATTCGCGAGCCGCAGTTCACACGACCCGGCGAGCTGGAAGCCTTCATCGACTACATCACGAGCTGCGGGGCGCCGGAAGAAATCACATCGGGGGCAGTCGCCCGGCTCACCGCATCACGGGAGCGAGCCGCCAGTCTCTCCCTCCCCGGCTACCGGCCCGACGTCGCGGGGGTTCGTTATCGGACGGCCTTGCGCATGGATCGCTACGAGCCAGAAGTGAGCCTCACGGAGGACAGCGAGCTGCCGGGCGGATTGCAGATCATCAGTTGCCCCGGGCACACACTGGGGAACCTGGTGCTGTTCGACCAGTCGGAGCGGTGGCTGTTCTCCGGCGACCAGTTACTCGAGGACATTACCCCTACGCCCGGGATTCAATGGCTCCCCCCGGATGCGCCCGATCGTTTCAGGCGCGACGACGAACATCCGTGGCGATTCGCGAGCCTGCCGACCTTCGTGCACTCGCTTGAGCGGGTCACGAAGCTTGGCGCGACCCGCTGCTTTCCGGGGCATGGAGTGCCGTTCGAGAGCGTCGCCGAATTGATCGCGACAATTCTCGGCCAGATCAGTGGGCGAACCGACCGTGTTGCCGGTCTGCGCGGCGAGGTGACATCCCTTTATGAGCTCTGCGACCGGCTCTACCGCCGAGCGACCCGTCGTCGCTTCTGGCAGATCCTGTCCACAATACAGGGGCACCTGGACCTGCTGGACGAGTGAACGTGAAGTGCGACAGTCATGCAGACGAGGACGGTCAGCCTTCCATATTCTGACGTCGATGTGTTCGTCGTTTCCACCTCCGAGTCTTTGCCGGCGGATCGCGGAAAGCTCGTCCACGACGGCGTACTTCTCGACGTTTAGATTGTCCCTCTTAGACGGCTCGGGTCCGCTGAGAGCTCGCCCGGAGATCACCGCCCGGCGGGCACATTCAGCCGGGAGTGCATTATCGTCGACCCGACAGGCCGGCTGGAGGCCCTTCGAACAACGGTCGGCCAGGATTTCGCCAGCTGATCCTGGGCGCGCGTCTCCGTCGACTCGTCCTCAGTACCTCGCAATCACGTGCTCTGCGAAGTCTGCGAAGCACTCCCGCGCCTGGTCCATCGGCGGCATCAACGTGACCTCTCCAAGGCCGCCGGCCTCGCGATCGCGGAGCATCTCGATGATTTCGTCCGGCCCGCCGACGAAGCCCCCGGAGAACCGGATCATCGCTGGCGTAATGAACTGCCGCTCCTCGGGAACGAGGTAGGTGCAATGGCCCTGGTGGATCTGCTGGTAGCGTTTATCCGGCGGCGTCTCCATGTCCTCGACATAGCCCAGGTACTGGTCCCAGACATCGCGGACCTCGTCGCGGATGAAGCTGTCTGAGCCACGTTGCCTGTACAGCTCCCACCAATAGTGCAGCGACGACGCGACCATAGAGCCAACCTGGTCGATGACGCGGTCGGATTCCAGCGTCTCACCAGGTTGGAGGACGCAGGAGTAGGTGAGGGCCGCGGAGTGGTAGTCATCGAACCCGGTCCGCCCGGCTTCTGCGAAGGCCAACTCAACACTCTTCATGCTCCGGGTGAACAGGAACCCCGGCTCGCTGCCGGCGGAGATCCGGCCATCGCCGTAGGTGCCCGCCGCTTTAAGCGCAAGCGGTCCATTTGCAGCTACGTAGATGGGGACAGGTTCTTCGGTATTGAAGAAGCCCATTCCTTCGTGCAAGAACTTGATGTCCCGGGTGACCCCGTCCTGGGTGTACTCAACCTCTTCCCCCTGGAGAAGGGCGCGAACGACCCGGAGGTACTCGCGGAAGACTTTCGGCTTGACCGGGTCGAGCCCCATCACCCGCATAGCCGTGTGGCCGGTGCCGATGCCGAGGAAGACCCTCCCGGGCGCCAGCTGGTTGATGGTCGCGATGGAGTGTGCAGTCACAGGCGCCGTGCGCGTGCCGGCGATGGCCACGCCTGTACCCAGCTTGATGCGCGACGTGTTCTGGGCAGCAAGAGCGAGAACAGCGTAGCAGTCCGACCATATCATCTGGGAATCGGGCACCCAGCCGTGGTCGTATCCGAGGTCCTCGGCGTACTTGAGCAGCTCCCAGTCTTCGATCCGTGTTGCCACAATTGCGCCGAACTTCATGGCTACCCCCGTGAGGCGGAAGTCTACTGGTTAAGCGAGGGCTTACGGGTGAGCGCGAAGACTGAATTGTTTCAACCCAGGGTGAAGTGAGCGGGGTCCCGGGGGCACTTGGCCACAACCGAATCGGAGTCACTATGAACCTGTATGGTCGGACGATGGCCGATCTCGGAGGGATGCTGCCAGCCGAAAGCCCAGGTGGTGATGGCGGTGGACTAGGGGATGCCGGGGTGGCGGAACGGCAGACGCAGCGGACTTAAAATCCGCCGCCGAAAGGCGTGAGGGTTCGACTCCCTCCCCCGGCACCAGATTCAAAATGGACGATTCGCCGTTCTTTGCGGTATGCCACTGCGCCGCGAGCTGGCTTCGTTGGCGGGCAAGCCGTCTCTCATGCGATGCGCCTTCAGTCCTTCATTTGGCGTTGCCGGCCCTGCGGAGGTTGCCGCAGATCCAGTCGGCCGGAGGAACACCCCGATCGAGGAACTCGAGAACCTGTGAACTCACAGTGCTGTCGAGCAACCGATCCGCCGCCGGATAGAGAATCCCCTCCTCTTTGCGGTTGTGCTCGCCAAGAATGCCAACAAGGCTGTCGTAGGCCTGTTGGATGGAGGTCACGTCAGACTCCTCGTCGAGGCACCGAGTAATGTCGTCGAGCGTTCCCCAGATGGCCCCGTGCTCTTCAAACATCACCGCGACGGGGGGAGCCAAGC
>DASCML010000158.1:0-26171 GCA_036010925.1 Dehalococcoidia bacterium
CGACACGAGTGGCGGGGTTTCGCGGCCGCCGTGCTTGGCCCCGGAATCGCCGATGAAGAGCAATCGCGCGCGCTGGTTTGGGCCGTTCTGCCGGATCTTGAAGATCTCGGGGGAGGAGTAGTGATTGACGCCGACGCGCTCAACGCCGTCGCTTCCTTTCCGGACGGGGCCGACCGGGTACCGGCAAACGCCGTTCTCACTCCTCACCCCGGCGAGATGGCCCGTCTCCTCGATGTGACAACCAGCGAAGTGCAGTCATCCAGGCTCGAGCGAGCCGGGGAGGCTGCGCGGAAGTATGGGTGCGTTGTGGTGCTCAAAGGCGCTCACAGCGTGGTCGCTGATGCTCAGGGGAGGATCGCGCTCAGCCCCTTTGCAAATCCGCTCCTAGCCACAGCTGGAAGCGGCGACGTCCTCGCCGGCGTCATCGCGGGTTACCTTGCTCAGGGGTTGCTACCGTTCGAAGCAGCAGCCCTCGGGACATACGTGCACGGCGCGTCAGGCGACGCGCTCAAAGAAACGCATGGCACCGCAGGCCTGCTGGCCGGTGAAATAGCAGCCCACTTGCCAGCCACCGTAAAGGAGATCAGCACAACCTGATGCTAAACTACCACCCGACCTCCCAGCAGAGCACGGAGCCAAGGTGAGTCGACGCGTCGTAGTCACGGGTCTTGGGATGGTCACGCCCCTCGGGCACACAGCGGAAGATTCCTGGGCCGCGATGGTCGAGGGCAAATCTGGTACGGCCAGGATCTCCTTGTTCGATCCAGAAGACTTCGATTCCCAGGTGGCGGGTGAAGTCAAAGATTTCGATCCTCTCCAGTTCATGGCCCGTAAGGATGCGAAGCGGGCGGACCGGACCACTCAGTTCACATTCGTCGCAGCCGACGAAGCGATCCGACAGGCCGGCCTTCAGTTCGACCGAGAGGCCGGGTGCCAGACCGCAGTGATCATTGGAACGGCGATCGGTGGAATAACCACCATGTCGAGCGAGTACGAGACGATGCTCAAGAAGGGCCCGGCACGCGTCAGCCCCTTCCTGATACCGATGATGTTGCCAGACATGTCGAGCGGGCAGCTCAGCATCAGAATCGGGGCCAAGGCCGTGAACTATTCCCTTGTGAGCGCCTGCGCGAGCGGCGCCGACTGCATTGGCGAAGCGGCCAACATCATTCGCCGGGGGGACGCAGAGGTGGCGCTCGCGGGCGGAACGGAGGCGGCAGTTACTCCGATAGCCGTAGCGGGGTTCGCGGCCTCGCGTGCGCTCACTCGCCTCAATCACATACCGGAGGCGTGCTCTAGGCCCTTCGATCGTCAGAGGGATGGCTTCACAATCGCGGAAGGGGCAGCCGTCGTCGCCCTCGAATCAGAAGACCATGCGCTGGCCCGTGGTGCCACCATCCTAGCAGCCGCGGACGGCTATGGGGCAACGAGCGACGCCTATCACATCACGCAGCCAGACGAGAACGGAGAAGGGGCAATCCGGGCGATCGAATCGGCAATCTCCCAGGCGGGACTTGCCACACGGGAGCTGGACTACATCAATGCTCACGGAACTTCGACGCCCCTGAACGACCGGCTCGAAACAGTCGCTCTCAAGAAAGTGTTCGGAGACCACGCCTACTCGGTTCCAATCAGTTCGACCAAATCAATGACGGGGCATCTACTTGGGGCCGCCGGCGCAGTCGAGGCAGCGGCCTGCATCCTGGCCATCCGCGATGGAATTGTGCCTCCGACTATCAACCTCAGTGAACCCGATCCCCAGTGTGATCTTGATTACGTGCCGAACGAGGCTCGCAAGAAGACCGTGAACGCAGCGATGACCAATTCCCTGGGATTTGGCGGACATAACGCAACGCTCGTTTTCAGGCGCTACGCAGGAACGTCGCAAACATGACCTCGCCTGCACAGTCCGCCACCCGGTGGCGATTGCGCAACCCTCGAGCGCGCGAACAGGCGATCAGAGGCTTCCCTCCAATTGTAGGCACGGTCCTAGCGGCGCGAGGGATCACCACCCGTCCACAGGCGGACATCTTCTACAAGCCCCACCTCGTCCCGGATCACGATCCCCTCCTGCTTCCCGGGATGACCGAGGCCATCAGACGCACGCAGAGCGCCATCCGTGAGAAAGAGACCATCGCACTCTACGGCGACTTCGACGTCGACGGAGTGACCTCGGTCGCTGTGCTAACCCTGGGCCTTCGAGCCCTAGGGGCCATCACGGTTCCTTACATTCCGGACCGCTTCAGCGAAGGCTATGGACTGAATTCACGGGCGGTGTCGCTGATTCGCGACGAGAAGCACGCTTCTTTGCTCGTGACCGCGGACTGCGGCATCTCGTCTGTCGATGAAGTGGCTCACGCGAACTCGGTCGGACTCGACGTCATCATTCTCGATCACCACACAGTTCCCGAAGTGCTTCCGCCTGCGCTCGCAGCGGTAAACCCCAAGCGCCCCGACTCCGTCTACCCTTTCAACGAACTCGCTGCCGTCGGCGTCTCCTTCCGATTCCTTGAGGTGCTCTACGAAACCGAGGGACGAACACTCGACTCATCGCAGCTGATCGACCTCGTCGCGTTGGGGACCGTTGTGGACGTCGCCCCGCTTGCCGATGAGAACCGGGCGATCGTGACCTCGGGGCTTGCTGAGATGCAAAGGGGACTCCGGCCCGGCCTGGAGGCGCTGTCCCGGGTATCGGGAGTCCAGGCCGAGCAGTTCGACTCCGGGACCCTCGGGTTCGCCATCGGACCCCGGATGAATGCGGCCGGCCGTCTTGAGCACGCCAACCTGGCTCTGGACCTGGTGCTCTCAGAGCGCCCAGAGGAATCCGCGAAGCTGGCGGAGCAACTGGACGAGTTGAACCGGCAGCGCCGTCAGCAGACTGAGGACGCGATGGCTCGGATAGAGGAGGAACTGGGTGACGTCCGCGACCCTCTGATTCTTGTCGCCAGCGATCAGGTCCACGCCGGAATCGTCGGAATTGTTGCCGGCAGGCTCGCCGAGAAGTATCACCGCCCCGCAATTGTGTTCGAAAAGGGCCCCGCGACCAGTCGGGGAAGTGCCCGCAGCATTGCTGAATTCGACATTGTTTCGGCCATCCACAACGAAAAAGACATCCTCCTCAAACACGGGGGACATCGCGCAGCTGCAGGGCTGACGGTTCCGACCGAGAACCTGGGGGAATTGAGGTCCAGGCTCGTCAACACCGCGGCTGAACTTTTGACGGAAGAGCAGCTTCAGCCGCTTGTGGAAGTCGACGCGGAAACGAAACTAGGGAAACTGGCTGGGCTTGAAATACAAGGCCTGATGAGGTTTGAGCCGTGCGGCCACGGTAACTCCCGTCCTGTGCTCCTCAGTCGAGGCGTTACGCTGGCGGACTCACGCCAGGTTGGAGCCGATGGTGACCACCTGAAAGTGCGACTCCGTGACGGAGCGGCCACTTGGCCAGGAATCATCTTTCGACGCGGTGACTTCGAGTGCGAGGGACCTGTTGATGTGGTCTATTCGCTCTCTAAGGAATGGCACAGCGAACGGCTGGAACTAGAAATCCTAGATATTGCCCCCGCCGCCGAGGGGCGGCCACTCTCGGGCTGAGCTCCCCTTGAAACCTGTCGTCAGGGACCGGTCGTCGGGATCAGTTTCAGATCCTCGAGCCAGGCGGTCGCCTCACTATCGCTCGGAGCCCGCCAGTCGCCCCGAGGTGACAGAGAGCCACCGGACCCGACTTTGGGACCGTTCGGAAGGGCCGACCTCTTGAACTGCGAGGTCCCGAAGAACCGTGACACGAACACCGTGAGCCACTGTTTGATTTCGCCGATCTGATAGCCGGTTCCGTCATCAGAACCCTCCGGCCACGAGCCGACATCTGGATCGTGCCAGGCGCACCAGGCCAGAAAGGAGATCTTGGAAGGAAGAAACCCGAACCTGAGCGCATAATAGAGGTGAAAATCCTGAAGCTCGTAAGGCCCGACCACTGCCTCGGTGTCCTGGGCCGGCCCGTCACCTGATTCGCCAGGGATGAGCTCGGGGCTGATGACGGTGCCAAGGACAGACTCGAGGATCGAACCCGTCCCGGATCCGAGAAGGTCAGTCCTCGCTGCGTACCGAATCAGATGCCGGATCAACGTCTTGGGAACGCTCGCGTTGACGTGGTAATGCGCCATTTGGTCGCCGACCCCATAAGTCGACCAGCCCAGCGCCAGCTCGGAGAGATCGCTGGTGCCAACGACCGGCGCGCCGTACAGATTAGCAAGCCGGAAAAGATGGCTTGTGCGCTCACCTGCCTGGACATTTTCGAAAGTGACGTCGTACACAGCCTCGCCCTTTGCCGCCGGGTGGCCAATGCTCTCGAGCATGAGTGTGGCGGAGGGGCGAATATCGATCTCCTCGGCCGTACAACCCACCGCCGCCATAAGGTCCAGGGCCTGCTGCAGCGTCCGGTCGCTCGTGGCAAAGCCGGGCATCGTGAACGCCAGTATGTTTGACCGTGGACGATCCATGACATCCATGGCCCGGGCACACACGATGAGAGCCTGCGTGGAATCGAGACCGCCCGAAACTCCAATGACCACCTTCGACGAATCCATGGCCCGCAGGCGCTTCACCAGGCCCTGAACCTGGATGCTGATCACCTCTTCGCAACGCTCGTCTCGCCTCCCTGGGTCAGCCGGGACGTAGGGAAATCGCTCCGGCGGTCGCGTGAGAGGCAACAGGCGGTCCGCAGGGAACTCCGCCTCGAAAGAGATCTCCCTGAAGCCGGATAGCTCGTCCCTTTGTTCCCTGAGCGACTGGCCGAAGCTCGTTATTCGTTTCCTATCCTGGCGTATGAGATCGAGGTCCACGTCGGCAACAACAACCTGGGGCTGATAGCTGAACCGTTGCCCTTCGGCAAGGAGAGACCCGTTCTGATAGATCAGGCCATGGCCGTCCCAAGCCAAGTCGGTCGTCGACTCCCCGAAGCCTGCCGCAGAATACGCGTAGGCCGCGATGCAACGCCCGGACTGACTTCCAGCGAGAAGTCGACGGTAGTCATCCTTGCCGACCGTGGCGTTGGAAGCCGACAGGTTGAGCAGCGTCGTTGCACCGGCGAGGACAGCCCGCGAAGACGGGGGGACAGGCGCCCACAGATCCTCGCAAATTTCGACGAAAATCCGGAGAAGCGGTTGATTCTCCGCAATGAAGATTAGGCCGGGACCGAATGGGGTCTTCTGACCGCAAAGTTCGATTTCCTTGCGCGGTGTCGTGTCGCCTGGGCTGAATTGGCGGAGTTCGTAGAATTCGCGATAGTTCGGCAGATGCGTCTTCGGTATAACTCCGAGAATCCGGCCTTTCTGGAGCAGGATTGCGCAGTTGTAGAGCAGGCCGTCCAGTTCGAGAGGGGCGCCCACGGCCGCGACAATTCCCAGGTCCTGCGTTTGCTCCAGTAACTCCTCCAGTCTGGTGAGCACTTCTTCAACCAGGGCCTGCTGCTGGAACAGGTCCTCGCACGAATAGGCCGAGAGGCCAAGCTCCGGGAACACACAAACCACAGCATTCTTTGAAGCCGCCTGGCGCATAAGCTCGGCAGTCTGCGCCACGTTGAATTCCGGATCCGCAACCCTAACCTCGGGCACGGCCACGGCCACTCGGACGAAATTGTGTCGGTAAAGATTGAAGTACGACACGACACTAACAGGATACCGCCGAGGACCCGTCAGCGCGCCTAGGACCAATCGGAGCGAAGGGGGCTTGGTGGCCCCAGGCTAGAATCTGAGGGCGTTTCTCCCGTCAATCGAAGCCGCCGCTTGTGGCAGGAAGGCCCAGATGGAAATCGTTCTCGCGCTGATCCTGGCCGGTGGCCAGAGCGACCGCCTGTCGGTTCTCTCTGAGTAAAGGGCCAAGCTGGTCGGGATTGAAGTCGGGAGGAATGTGGTCATCAGGCCGGGTGTCGAAGAAGGTCTCAGCCTCTTTAGCGGGGTCGAGATGGAGTGTCGATCCGTCTGGAGCAGGTACCACTGAACATGTTCGTTTAACGGCCGGGACACGAGAACCAAGAGCAACGCGGTGAGCCTGCGTTTCTCCCGCGCACCTCAGGCGCTGCGCCGTTACAATTCCCGGCAAAACGGGGATGGGTAGGGGGCAAGCATGGCGTCACCGCAGACAGGCATAAGAGATATCTATGTTGACGCCAACGGAATTCGTCACCATTTAATCGTGCGCGGGCAGCCGGGGACGCCGATCGTCTTCATGATTCACGGGCTGACCGGTCACGCTCACAGTTACGATGCAACTGCAACGAGCCTAGCGGCGAATTACCACGTCTACTGCCTAGATGTCCGGGGACGGGGCGAGAGCGGTTGGGGCAAACCCAGCGACTATCACGCTGGGACGTACGTCGAGGATTTAGAGCAGATCAGGAAGGCTCTGGGGATCGAGCGGTTCACGCTCGTCGGTACATGGATGGGTGGCCTGATCGCCCTTCGATACGTGCCTGACCACCAGCAAAACGTTGTCGGAATCGTGCTCAACGACATCGGGCCTGAAGTCGACGCAGCTGGAGCATCCCGCATCCGGAGCTTCATAGCAGACGCGCCCCGGATGTTCCCGGACCCCAAGGCTGTTGTCCACTTCTACCAGGAAAAGTGGGCGCCGCTCATATCCGGGCTGCCGGACGACCGTCTCGAGGAATTTGCGCGCCATCATGTTCGCAAGGATGACAACGGCGTCTGGGTCTGGAAGATGGACCCCGCCATCCGCACCCTCGACCAGCCTGCACCACCCCTCGACACCTGGACGAACTTTGACTCAATCACATCGCCCATCCTCGCAATTCGACGCAGCGAGAGTGATGTCCTTACCACTCCGATCGCTAAACGAATGACTGAATTGAATGAGCGCTGCAAAATTATCGAGGTGCCGGGGGGGCCAGCGCCGTTCCTGACCGAGCCCACGGCGTGGTCAGCGCTCCAAGAGTTCCTCGCCGGATTGCAGTTGGCGGCCTAGTCCCGACGAGCAAGGAAGGGACCACCCTTCGAATGCCGTCTCCTCGGCCAAACCGGTGTCCGCGTCAGCCCAATCTGCCTGGGCGCGATGATGTTTGGCCAGCGTACGGTATCGAAAGACAGCTACTCAATAATCGACCACGTTCACGCTGGCGGGTTTGATTTCATCGACACCGCGAGCGTCCGCTCGCGCAGTGGGAGTGAAGAGGTGGTCGGTGAAGCGCAACGGAAAACGGACCTCTGTAGTGTCGACCACGAAGGTTTCGTGGGAACATGGCGAACGAGGACATGGAACACGTCGACAAGATGATTCTCCCGGGAAGAATGGCCTCACCGTTCTACGAGGGCGATTTCGGCCCTCATCCTACCCGAGTCTGAGAGGACTGGATCTAAGCTGACATGGAATTTCCCCCACCTGGCGAACCACAAACTTTTCCCGAACTACTGGCCGAAGCGGCCCGAGAAGGCGGCGAGCGAGTCGCTTACAGAGAGAGACGCGGCAGCGACTGGCGTGAGTGCAGCTACCGGGACCTTGAAGAACAGGCACAATCTCTCGGAAGCGGATTGATTGCGCTCGGCGTAGAACCGGAAGACCGGGTCGCAATCATCCTGGAAAACGGCATCGATTGGCCGGTAGCGTTCTATGCGATCGCCTGCGCCGGCGCCGTGGCGACTCCTATCTACTACGGCCTGAAGGAATCCGAGGTCGGAGACCTCCTGGCTCACGCCGCACCGAAAGTCGTCATTACGTCCGCTAAGATTGCGGGGAGAATCGAGGAGCACCTCGCCATCCCGGAAAACATAGTCCTCGCCGCTGGCGAGCTTGCGGCGGGCTTCGCCGACGGCGCGTCCGTGCTGTCCATCGCCGAGGCCTCCGGGAAAGGGACGGACGCGAGCAAAGAAGCGCTCGCGGCGGTTGAGACCGACCCGGACGCGCTGGCAACGATCCTCTTCACCTCAGGCACGTCCGGTGGAGCCAAGGGCGTTATGCTCACGCATCGAAACCTCTTGGCGAACGTTGCCCAGACCCGCAGAGTCGTTCCGGCCAAATCGATGGACCGGATTCTCCTTGTTCTCCCACTGCATCATTCATTTCCGTTCATGGTGACGCTTGCCCTCGCCCCCGCCCTCACCGGCACGCTCACATTCGAGAACGACCTGAAAAGAATCCGTGACCGAATGCAGGACGTGCAGCCGACGCTTTTTCTCGGCGTCCCCGCCCTCTACGACCTGATGTACCGAAATGTCCTGGCCACCATCGAAAGCGACGGACGGATGCCGGCGTTCGAGAAAGGTCTGCGGATCACGAGGCTCGTGAAGAAGATCACCGGCCTCAACATTGGTGGCGTTATCTTCAAGGATCTCCACAAGCGCCTCGGCGGTAAGTTAGAACTGATGGTTAGCGGCGGCGCCCCACTGAATCCCGACACTCACAAGAAGTTTCTCGAACTTGGTCTTCCCCTCGCCCAGGGCTGGGGAATGAGCGAAACGTCACCAGTTCTTTCGGTGCAATACTGGAACAAATGGCGGTTCCTGTTCACTCGCTACTACGAAAAACGTGTGGGCTCGATCGGTAAGGCTATTCCCGGGGTCGATATCAAGTTGCGAGCGGTGCCTGCGCTCAAACTCGAAGCCCGGAAGGGGGGCGAAGGCGAGTTAGTCGCGCGAGGAGAGAACGTTACGCAGGGCTACTGGCAGGCCCCGCAACTCACCGAGGAACTGAAAGTGGGCGAGTGGCTCAGGACCGGTGACCTCGGGACGATCGACCGCGATGGCACCATACGGATCACCGGGCGAAGCAAGTTCGTGATCGTCCTCGATAGCGGTGAGAACGTTTACCCGGACGAAGTAGAGGAGCGACTCGCAGAAGCCCCTCTTATCGAGGACATCGCGATAATTGGAGTCGATATTCGTGGCAAACAGCGGGTACGGGCCATCGTGTACCCGAACAGGTCTACGGTCGTCGAGGCGCTTGGCGATAACTCGAACTCCGCCGAGGCAGTCCTGGAGGCAGTCGCCGAATCATTGAGGGAGCGGGAAAGGAACATGGCCGCGTTCAAGCGCGTCACCGACATCGTCCTCGCCGACGAGCCCCTTCCGAGAACCGCTCTCCGGAAGATTATGCGTGGCCACCTGCGGGATGCCTACGACTTCGATCCGGGCCGCTGGGCCGAGTCCTGGCCCGAGTATCTCGAAGCCCAGGTGAACTAGCTGGCTCTAGGTCCCGCCCGAAGATCGACCGGCTCCAAGCCGCGGTAGGAAAACCGCCGGAAGCCCTACCCAGCATCTCTGGATCTAGCACTGGACCCCGCCGGGCGCCCCAGCTTGAAGCCCTCAATCCCAATCCTTACCATGCGTCGCCATCGTGAGGTGGTAGTGATGGCCGCGCAGGCGCCCCGGCCCGACGCTATCGCTGGTGAGCCGATTCAATCAGTTTGGGAGGGACAGTTTGGGACGCGTTGAAGGAAAGATATGCATGGTGACCGGTGCCGCAGCCGGTCTTGGACGCGCAGACTCAGAGCTTCTGGTCGCTGAAGGGGCGACGGTTATTCTTACCGACGTCGATCAGGGAGGCGAGTCTGTCGCTGCTTCCCTCGGCGAGCGAGCGTTGTTCTTGAAACACGACGTCAGTAGCGAATCCGAGTGGCAGAGCGTGATCGCTGCTGTCAATGATCGGTACGGGAGGCTCGACGTGTTGGTCAACAACGCGGGTCTTGTGGAGGGTGGGGACATTGAGTCCTGCACTGAATCGAGCTGGCGCCGTCACATGTCTGTGATGGTCGATGGCACGTTCTTCGGCTGTAAGCACGGGATCTCATTGATGCGCGACAGCGGCGGAGGGTCGATCATCAACATGGCCTCAACCGCTTCCAAGGTCGGGATCCCGATGATCCCGGCCTACTGCGCTGCCAAGGGGGCCATCACAAGCCTCACGCGCAGTGTGGCCGTGCACTGCATTCACAAGGGTTACGAGATTCGCTGCAACAGCGTTCATCCGACGAACACGGACACTCCCATGCTTCGCGGCGCGATGGGTGACGCCACCGTGGAGCGGAACGCACTCGAGGACGGCACACCAATCACACGGATCAGTAAGCCGAGAGATGTCGCCAACCTGGTTCTGTACTTGGCCTCAGACGAATCCGTAATGGCGACCGGGGCCGAGTTTTGGCTCGACCGCGGTGTAACCATCATGGAGGGCGTTTCACCCTGAGCTGGAGACCCCTGCTATCGCTTGCGGGTCTCCGGGTTGAGGACTTCGCCGTGAGTTGCAACCCAGCCGTTCATTACATTCGGATCAGCCGCGGCAAGGCGGATTGTTGCCTCGGCGAAGTTCTCCGGTGAATCCTGGCCTTCGACGCCCGGCAACATTACCTCAACTCCGGGGGTCATTATCGCCCCTGACGGGAGAAGCGCGTTGACCGCAATCCCGTACTGCTGCATCTCGTACGCGACGGCAGTCGTGAGGTGTTCCAGAGCCGACTTGTTGCCGCCATAGGCAAAGCTGGTCGCGCCCTTCGCATTCGGGAACGGCCCCTCTCCCGGGTTGCGAGACGCCCCTGAGCTGATGTTTACGATCCCGCCCTTACCTGCCTCGACCATGTCTGGGAGCACAAGTTGCATCAGCCTGAAGCTCGCGAACGTACCGATCTCGAAGTGGAGCCGGTAACCTTTGAGCGGAAACTCCATGAAGCTGGGTGGCCCGGCCCGACGGGCCGGTGCCGGCTTCTGCTGAGTACTCGGCTGCGGTCGCGGAGGAGGAGGGGCGACGCCTTCTCGGGGCGGACGTCCCGGGACCGTCAGGGCCGCGTTGTTCACGAGAACGCCGATGGGCCCGAGCTCTTTCCGGGTCGTTTCGACAAGGTTCACGAGATCTTCCTCGATGCTGACATCACAGCGCACCGGCAACGCTACGCCGCCAATCTTCTCGATCTCACCGGCGGTCTCGAACACCGTCCCGGGAAGTCTTTCGTTCCAGACCTGCTCGGTGCGCGCGGCGACAGCGACTTTGGCCCCTTCCTGGGCGCACGCAATAGCGATGGCGCGGCCAAGCCCGCGGCTTGCACCAGTAACAATTGCGACTTGATCCTTGAGGCGCCCACTACCGGCGCTCGAACTCTGTCTGGTCATAATTCGCCTCCTCGCGGGAGTCTAGCAGGATCCGCGTATCAGTTTCCTCGGCCGAATGTCGGCCCCTGCCATCGGTCGATCATCGCGAAATCTTCCACGCGTTTACGGCGCAGCTTGGTCAGCTGTTTCACAGGTCGACCGATCGGCAGGACGGCGGCGACCGCAAGATGCGTCGGCAGCCCGAGCAGGTCCTGCGCGTCGGCCTCCTTGCCGACAACAAACGTGGTTAAAGCTCCCCCTAAGCCTTCGTTTCGGGCAGCAAGAAGGATATTCCAGACGAACGGGTAGATTGACGCCCCACTGATAACACCGACTTTGGGCAGGTCACTGTCGAACGAGGCAACCACCGAGAGGTCGACGCAAACGACGAGCAGCACCGGCGCCTCGACAACGTTATCGATCATCGCGTCCGGAACCGGCAGATCGCTGATCGAAGTTGGGTCAATGCTGCTTTCGACAACAGTGTTGAACGGGTTCTCGCCCGCCTGCATCTGCGCCAGGTAGAGCCGCAGAGTGGGAACGACCAGTTCGCGCAAGGCTCTGCGCGTCTCGGGGTCGCGCACGATAATGACCCGCCAGCCTTGCCGGTTGCCTCCACTCGGGGCAAACCGGGCATTATCCAGGATCCTGTAGAGAACCCTGTCCGGCACCGGCTCCCCCGTAAACTGCCGCGCGGCAAATGCCGTGCGCATTATCTCTTCCAGTTCCATACCGACTCCCCGAGAGCTCAGCACCCGCTGCAGCATTCTAGAACTTCCTCGCGCCACAGCGCCGGTCACTGCCGCACTACGGACGAAGGAGACTGACTTTGCTCAGTCGCCGTGGAGACGCAGACGACCTGCCCCGTTAGCGTGAATGCCCACCCGAGCACGGCCGCGAGCCGCGAGTAGGCGGTGCAGTGACGATCTTCAAACGTGGCCACGAGAGAGCGGCCTTCGGTCACCTGCAGACCTCGTGAGGGAAACCTAATGCATCCCGGATGGCGAGGCTCCTCAAATCCAGCTCTCAGGCCCCCACACAGGCCAGCCAGCTCAGAGTTCGCACAAGAACGGCGGGGCGCGGTTCCTGCGGGCGCCATCGGCTATCCTGACACCAGCCGCCTCCGTAGCTCAGGGGATAGAGCGGGCGCCTTCTAAGCGCCGGGTCGCGGGTTCGAATCCTGCCGGGGGCGCCAACCCAACACCAAATGTGGGTCACCGCCCGGAGAAGCATTCATGCAAATCAGCCCTTCAGTACGTGCTGTGATGGTTCCCGACGAGAACCCGATGCACCCCGATTTCACCTGCATCTACCTCGTCGGACCGAAGGGCGGGCAGTCTCTCACAATAGATTCCGGCGAGGCCATCGACCGTTACCAGTGGTTTCTCAAGGGGTACCTTGCCGCGATCGAACACGCCGAAATCGGTATTGCTTCAATTACCCACCATCACTCCGATCACTCGGGCAACCTAAAGTGGGTCAAGAAGTTCCTCGGGGCCGAGGTTTCCATCCCAAGAGGTTCGAGACGGCTATTGAAAGGGATGATCCCGGCAAAGGTAAACACCCTCCAAGAAGGCGACACGGTTGACCTGGGGGCAGGCGTTCGAGCTCGCGTGCTCGCCACACCCGGACACAGCGTTGACTCTCTCTGCTACTACATAGAGGAGGAGGGTGTTCTCTTCACGGGCGATACGCTCCTGGGTTCATCGACGACCACCGTTTGGGACCTGAAGTCCTACCGCGAAAGTCTGCAACGGCTGATCGAACTTCCGAACCTCACGGTCATTTGCCCCGGCCACGGGAAGATCGTCAACGACCCGCGAGAGCGCCTCCAGATGTATATCGACCACCGCAACATGCGCGAGAAACAGATCCTCGGGCTGCTCGAGAATGGAACCGCGATGACCAGCTG
Source organism: Dehalococcoidia bacterium (assembly GCA_036010925.1). Lineage (GTDB taxonomy): Bacteria > Chloroflexota > Dehalococcoidia > Tepidiformales > Tepidiformaceae > DASCML01. The sequence goes on from DASCML010000158.1 coordinate 13,000, forward strand.
GGACATGATGATGGAGCTCTACAAAGACACTGATAAGCGCCTGAGACGGGCCGCCGACAATAACGTTCGCAGCCATCTGAAGCAGCTCGAGCAGGAGGGCCGGGTGAAAGTTCACCCCGGGAAGCCCAAACGCAAGAGGAGCGCGGCCGCCATCGAGCGCGATGTTGAGCACGGCCGCGAGCGGGACCTGATTATCAAGAAAGCGAAGCGCCTAGAAGCCCGGAACCGAAGGGCGAAGATAGCCGCCCAGGAGAACCCGCCCACCGAGCAATGGATCGAGCAGCCCCGATTCGAGCTCACCTGACCATGACCTTGACCAATGGGGTCCGGGCCGAGGGCGGGAGACCACCGGCCCAGCGATCCCGGGGGCCCTCTCACCGAACCCCGCCAACACGATGACTTCATGTCGGACCATGCGTAGGCTGGCCGCATGTCCCGGACGCTACCCGAGCGCCTCGCTCAGATCCTCGAGGAGCCGATCACCGGCGTAATTGCCACCCTGCGGCGGGACGGTCGTCCTTACACAGTGCCTATCTGGTGGCTCTGGAAAGACGGCTTCCTATGGCTCACCGGCACATCGAGTCGCATCTGGTGCAAGCAGCTCCGCCGTGACCCGCGCATGTCTCTCTGCATCGCAACGTCGACCCCGACGGCGGCGCACGTGGAGGTTGATGGCAGAGCGGAGTGGCTCGAGCCTCCCGAATTCAATATCTGGCCGACGTCGCGCTTGCTGGCGGAGAAGTTCGTCGGCAGAGGCGACCCCTCGAATGCAGACGCGTTAGACAGGTTCTTTGACAACATGCGCACCGAGCCGCGAGTACTGTTCAGGGTCACGCCAGAGGTATGGCGAGCTATCGACCTGAGCGTTTACCGGGGAAAGCGAGCCGACCGTGAGTACAGGCCGGAGCAATCCCCCCGGCCCTGAAGACCGGCGGAATGCTTAGCCAAGTGTCGATCTTCAGCACGGGCTGCTAGGCTTACCACCCTCGAAAGGAAGACAGGTGGCTTCAAGCCAAGCTGCGGCCCTCACCGACCTCGAGCAACGAGTCGCTCTATACCTGGCCCACCGCATGCCCGGAACGTCAGGCATGCAAGTCAAGAACCTCCGACGTATTCCCGGCGGAAACTCAAAGGAGAATCTCGTCTTCGACGCATCCTGGCTCGAAGGCCAACAGTCCAGGCGTCGACGGCACCTGATCAGACGAGAGCTCCCGGCGGGTGTACTCGACACATCAGTCGAGACCGAGTTTCGGATCATGGATGCGCTCCGCGGGACCCGTGTTCCAGTGCCGCAGATGTACTGGTACGAGCCTGAGTCGTCCTGGCTGGACCGCCCGTTCATCGTCACCCAGTTCGTCCGCGGCGAATCCTCGCCCGAACGATTCGCCACCGATCCCCAGCTAAAAAGCAGCATCGCGGACCACTTCGTCGAAGTGCTTGCGGCGCAGCATCGGGTTGACTGGGCGCGCAAAGGACTCGACTTCCTGGGAATTCCGGCTGACGCGCTCGACTGCTCCCAGCGGTTGATCGATCACTGGAGCTCTGTTCTCGATAGATATCGCCTCGAGCCCCAGCCCATGCTTGTTGCTCTTCTCCAGTGGCTCGAAGAGAAGCGCCCACGGAAAGTACGGCGTATCGCCCTGTGTCACGGCGATCCCGGCCCGGGGAATTTCCTCTACCGCGACGGCAAGATTGTCGCGGTCGTGGACTGGGAAATGGCCCACCTCGGCGACCCGATGGACGACGTCGGATGGACTTGCTGGCGAGCGGTCGGACCCGGCAGCCTTTTCGAGCGCGACGAGTTCCTAGACAAATATAGGCAGGCGAGCGGGGAGCCGGTTGACCGCGAAAGCGTCCTCTACTACGAGGTTCTCTCGAATGTGCGAGCGGCGATCGCCTGCGTGACGGGAATGCACGCGTTCTGTACCGGAGGCAACTATCAGCCAAACATGGGGCTGGTCGGTCTCGGCGTGTACCGGCGGTGTCTCATCGACGGTGCCCGGCTCGCAGGATTCTAGCGGCCCACCGAACTCAACCGGCAGGGGCGAACAGCGGCTCGATCAGCACCCACTCGGCCTCGGTCTGACTACGAAGCAGCGCTCGGATCTTAGCGACGATGGCTTCGTCGCCCTCGGAGAGCAGCTTCTCGATGTGCAGCCGAAGTCGCTCGTTTTCCGACTTCAATAGATCAGTGCATAGATGTCCGCCCTGAACATCGGCGTCGGTGCCGGTTTCAGACGGCGGTTGCCCCGCGCTGGTCAAGAGCGCACGCATCTTTTCGTTATCCGACATCACCAGAGCATCCTCCTTTTCGATCCGGGCGAGAAGGTGGTCGATCAGGCGAGTCATGGAGTGGGCGGAGGCCTGGGGCCAGGGGGACTGCAAATCAGGGATGATCACAGTTTCCAGTGTGACCTTGAACGACCGGAGCATCTCTTCAGTAGTGGGCTTCATTGCAATTCTCCCTGAGTGCGGCGGGAAGCCGTCGATAATCCTTGGCGCTCAGTCTCTAAAGCCGTAGCGAGGGAACGGCCCGACGAGGTGCTCAGCGTAGTGTCCAAAGCCGACCTGGCCGTCCTGTTCGACGCGGACCGGCCCTTCCCTGAATGGCATCGTCCACTCCTCGCCATCCTCGTCCCGGATCACCTCCGGGTCCGAAACGTCCCAGGTGTCACCTTCCACCAGCAGCCGGCCCCGGTAGACACCCAGACCTTTGCCATCTTTGTAGCCGCCGTATCCGTACCCCTTGAGCACCCAGGTGAACGGGTCGACAACGCGCGTCACTCTGATCTCCGAAACACGGCCATCGTGGTGCGTGAGTCGGTACCGTGCTTCCCGGACACGTCGAGTACCGGGATAGAACTCCAGTTCGTGCTCGACGTCACGCAGGTGGGTCTCATCTTCAGAGGCCTCGGGAAGCCGGATCGAGCTGTCCAACCGAACTCGCGAGCCGTCTCCTTCCTCCCAGATCGCGAAGTAGGACGACTCCTCTCCGATATGGTAGCAGAGCCAGTTAAAGAGCCCTGGCGGACGGCCCTGGGCCTCAGCCGATGTCGTGACCTCGACGCCACCAACACCCGGCCGCACACCCCAAGAGTGATCTCTTACACCTACCCAGGTCTCCTTGCTAGCCTCGTAGAGCTGACCTCCGGTCCGGACCCAGCCGGATACTCGCCCCATCTGGTCGAAACGGTGGTAATCTTGGACGACGCGTCCATCCCGGCGGAGGAAGTGATGGCCTTCCTCGTGGGGAGGCGACACGGCCTCCCATTCGAGGTCGAAACTTAACCCCCGGTCGTTCTCTCCCATCACGAGACGGTGCCGCTTGAGCGGCTCAAGAACCTCGTAGCGCAACGGTCCGGCACCCATCGTGGCAAGGTCCGGTTGAAGTTGGCGGGACACACGAACGTTGTACTGCCGTCCCTCGGACGGATGCGTCGCACAACCGAAGCCGTCGAGCACGTTCATGTTCTTGTAAAGCCCCATCCCGGAGACAACGAGCACACTGCCGGCGGTATCAAAAAGCGAGAACCAGTACCGGTCGAAGAAGCGATAGTCGCTGCTTGACGCGTGATCAAAAGGCATCGGCATCTGATGAAGAAGCGTGTCATCGAGATGAGTAAGCAAGTAGCCAGACCTCCACAGAAATGGCCGGGCCGGAACTTCGTACGTACAGGGACCGGCACGAGGTCCGGAGGCACAATGCCGTCCTACGCCAGGGCGAATTCGAAGTCAACCGAGGCTCTGTTTTGATATGAGACCGCCGCTGTGAGCAGGGGCAGGCCGTAGCGCCACTTCGGCCGTACCCACCGTTATGTATAAAGGAAATTAGATAATTACATTTACGGACCAATGCGATAGCGAATTGTGCTGGGCAGTCACGGCCGATTAATAACCGGCGCAGGTCCAAACTCTCCCCTGCTCCGTAGCTAAGTAAGGTGAGCTACGGGCCTAGCGGGTTAGGCCCAGACGCGTCAAACTCCCAGTGGGCCGATGCTGCGGGCCATGGACAGGGCGCACAGCATACGTTGACAGCGCTTCTCTGAAGGGCTCACACTTCGGGCTATCTGTAGCTTAGCTGCGGAGAACTCGTCCGTCGGAGGCTGTCCAGGCCGGCGAGACATGGAGGGTGGAGTACCTATGGCCGGATCCTATTGGAACAGAAAAGCTCGCAGATTTAGTAGAAGGCGGATGATCCAAGGTTCCGCTGCCGGTGTCGTGGGCGCCGGGGCTCTTGTAGCTATAGGCTGCGGGGACGACGACGACGATGACGGCGACGATGCTGTTGATCCCACTGCAACATCTGCGCCCGATGCGACCGAAGCGCCACAGGCAACCGCAACAAGTGAGCCTGCTGCTGCCGGTCCTACTGACGGAAGCTTCTACAGCGCTCTCGGAACCGTCGGCGCAACGACACTTGACCCCCACCGCGAGCTGTATCGAGGAAATGGCGCACAGCTGTCGCAGGCCTATGACAACCTCCTCGGCTGGGAGGACGTCGACAACGCAGTGATCCGCGGCGAGATCGCCAGCGGCCTGCCCGAGCAGCCCGACGAGGTGACCTACCAGTTCACAATTCGAAACGACGTGAACTTCCAGAACAAGGGATTGCCGGGCGGTCGCGCGTTCACGATGGACGACGTCAGATTCAACATTGACCGGCAGGCCACGAAGAAGCTCGTCAACGGCGAGGAAGTCACCAACTTCTATCGCAACTCGACCATCTACTCTAACGTCGACTCGGTTGATTACACCGACGACACCCACTTCACGATCACCCTGAAGAGCCCCGATGCGACATGGCTCGGAACCTTTTGCGACGAGTTCAATGCCATGGTGGCTCCCGAAATCGCGGAGCAAATCGAAGACCCTGATACCTTCGGCGTCTTCGACCCTGACCTGATCGTTGGAACGGGCGCCTACATTTTTGACGCGTACGACCTCGTTAATGGTGCCCATGCCGTTCGCAACGACGATTATTTCCTAAAGAAGGCCGGCGAGGAGGTCGCGTTCTTCGACGAGCTGTACTACACCGTGCTTCCGTCGGATGTTGCTCCGAGGCGGGCAGCCTTTGAACAGAAGCAGTTGGACATCTACAGCGCCCCGTTAGACGTTGTCGAAGCCGTCATGGCCGCCCAGCCAGACGTCCAGAGAAACGATGTTGCAAACCCGAACATGAATCTCGAGTTCGCCTATAACTGGAGTTCGGGGCCGGCCTTCTCAAATCCGGCACTGCGCAAAGCAATCCACATGGCCGTCGACCGGACCACGGTGGCGGAGCAGCAGTTCCAGGGGCTGGCAAAGCCAAACGCGCCCATACCGTGGGCGTTCAGCGCCTGGGCGATCCCCCAGGAAGAGCTGGCGACATATCCTGGTTATCGCCCGAACAAAGACGAAGACATTGCCGAGGCAAGGGCCCTATGGAACGCTAACGGCGGACCCGATATGGATCCGAAATATCTCGAGTTCGTCATCGTCGACTCCCGTGATCAGACCATCAAGGAATGGTTCCCGGCGATGCTCAACGAGAACCTCGACACCGACAAATTCGCCATCAAGTCAATCCCGGTCTCAACGCTCCTCGAGTACAACCGGTCCGGACAGGGGTCAGTCGGTTACCTCGGCGGCTGGGACCAGTGGACCTCTCCCGACCCGCGGGGCCGCTTCGCCCAGGTTCACACTTTGGCCGGAAACATCAACTTCTGGGCCTACTCCACGCCTGAAATGGAAACCGTCATGGAGAATGCCTTCAAGGAGTTCGACACGGCGGCAGCGATCGACCTCATGCGGGACGCCCAGATCATCGCCCTGAACGACGCTGGAGGCGGCCACATCCACATGGTGGGGAGCCTTGTTCTCTACATGAGATGGCCATACCTGCACCGCGAGGGACCGCAGTTTATCAACAACGAGCGAAGACTCCACTTCAAGTCATGGATCGACCAGAACGATCCGACTTTCGCAGGCAGGGGCCAGCTCTAGGCCACGAACGGGCCTTCGCGCCCCAGAACGATTACGCAATCGGAGCGCACCAGAAATGGTGCGCTCCCCCTATTTCCGGACCAGGAAGGCAGATTTTCGGGTACTCCCGACGGTCTTTCCCAGCGGATAAGCAAACCAAGTAAAAGAAGTAAGTTTGCCTTCCCCTTGCTGCGAGACCGTCCAAGAATGCAGAGAGAGCGAATGGCGGCTAGTCTTCTGTAGAGAGTTGACATGGTCAACTGCCAAGAATAAATTTGGCGCCGTTCACAAGACTTCGGAAGGACAAGACGGGGGAGGCACACGCATGTCCGGTCTCAGCAGGTTGGGCGAGTGACTGAGTACATCCTCCGGCGCCTTCTTCTTAACCTCGTCGTCATCTGGCTGGCTGCGAGCTTTGTCTTCGTTACCATGCGCGTCCTTCCCGGTGACTTTGCGGCTCAGCAGGTCTCGAACCAGTTCCTCGCGGGAGCTGGGGGGTCTGAAACGCCCGAAGAGGCGCTCCAAGTGGCCCGCGAGCGGCTCGGCCTGAACCACTCCGTTCCGGTGCAGTACGGAAAGTACTGGTGGGACATAGCGCGCGGTGACTTCGGCCGGTCTTTTCTGACCTCCAGGACGGCCATCGACCACATCAAGGACGCGCTCCCCTACAGCCTCCAACTCGGACTGATGCAGCTAACCATCGCCCTGGTTGTGGCGCTGCCTGTGGGCATTATCTCCGCCATCAGGCAAGACACGCTCATAGACAACGTGTTCCGGATATTCGCGATAACCGGTCTGGCAGCACCATCATTCTGGACAGCATCGCTCTTGGTGCTGGTAGTCCTCAGAACCGATATCTGGGAGATTGACATCGTAGGCCACCCGGGGATCTGGGAAGACCCGGTGGGCAGTCTGCAGCTGTTCATCATTCCTGCGCTGGCCGGCGGGATTGCCAGCGGAGCGGTCCTGATGAGGATGCTGCGCTCTCAGATGCTCGACGTTCTGAGGCAGGACTACGTCCGCACGGCCTGGTCCAAGGGCCTCAGGGAGCGAAATATCATTATTCGTCACACGTTGAAGAACGCCATGATCCCCGTCGTGACGATCATCGGCTTCCTGGTAGCGGCGATGATAGGCGGAACCGTGATCCTGGAACAGATGTTCAACATCCCCGGAATGGGCCAGAACCTGTTGCGCTCGATAATGATGCGTGACGTTCCACTCGCACAGACGTTCGCCCTGGTCCTTGCGGCCGGCGTTGTAACCATCAATCTGATCGTCGACATAAGCTATTTCTTCATTGATCCGAGGGTCACAGTCCAGGGTTCTGCTACATGAGCCAGGTAGCCCACGGCCGTGAAGCTGAGGACCAATGGGCATTGGGGCTTGCGCCTGACCGCCCGCGGTTAATTCGGTGGATGCTTGCGCTCGGACGATTCATGCGCGACAAGAAAGCCGGTGGATTCAGCCTCGTAATTGTGGTCACCATGTCCGTCCTGGCAGTTTTTGGAGACGCCCTCGCTCCTTATGGAAGGGACGAGACGTTCCGCGGCGAAAATCCCCACTATGACATCAACAGCCTCAAGCCGGAGGCGATGAACCCGACTATCTTGAGCCGGCTGAACTCCCCTTCCTGGAATCATCCTCTGGGCACCGACGACCGGGGGAGGGACCTCCTCTCGCGGTTGATGATGGGGGCACAGCTCGCGATGACGGTTGGAGTGGTGTCCGCGCTCATCGCCACTGGAATCGGCTCAACTATGGGGATCATTTCGGGCTATTTTGGGGGATGGTTTGATCTTGTCGTTCAACGATTAGTAGACGCGATGATCGCCATACCCGGGCTACTAATCCTGTTGATGCTTGTGCAGATCACTGAGCCCAGCATGCGGACCACCATCCTTGCATTATCTTTCGGAGGTATCTGGGGCGCATCGCGCGTTGTACGATCCGCGGCCTTAGTTGAGCGGGGAGCCGTCCACGTGGAGGCCGCCCGCACCGTCGGGGCCGGCCCTGTCCGCATCATGGCTCGCCACGTATTCCCCAATATCCTCTCGCCAATCGTCGTGATCTTCACCATCTCAATCGGTGGAAACATCCTGGCGGAATCGGGTCTCGCCTTCCTGAACCTCGGCGTGCCTGGCCCCAGCTGGGGACAAATGGTAAATCTCGGCCGCACCCATCTCGATACCAAGCCGATCATGAGTATTATGGCCGGGGGGGCGATCACCGTGACAGTGCTCGCATTCAACCTTCTCGGCGATGCCATTCGTGACGTTACCGATCCGAGGCAACGAGGAGCCTAGAAGTCTTCAACCATCGCACACCAGAAAGCCGGGCCTGAAGGCCCGGCTTTCTTACTCTAGTCTCACTTTTCCACACCTAACCCATCGCGGTGATGGCGCCCTTGTCCTTCCGGCTCATCTCCTGGCGGCGCGCCCAATGAGGCTCCCAGTCCTCGACCACTCCCTGCGGGCCGTGCCAGTAATCCACCTCGAGTGAAACCTTGCCGTCACGGAACTCCAGACGCGACATTCCCTCACCGGCGATCCACTTGCCCTTGTTCTCTGCACCCATACTCTCGTCCGCGATCTGAACATAGGCGATCCAGGTGAGAGCGACACCCTTGTCGCTCGCGTAGACGTCCTCGACCTTGGTCTTCAGAGTCGGGGCGGCCGCCTCCCAGAACTTCCTAACCTCTTCCCAACCCCTGAGCGGCTCCGCGTGGCCGACGATGTCGCGCATCACGATATCGTCGGTCATGAACTGCTTCGGAGCGTCGGGGTGGCCACCGCCCCAGCCTTCTTCAAATAGCCGTCTTGCGACCTCGACCTCTGCCTTGGTAACCATTCTCATGTGCCTCCGAAGTGTCTATCAGGGCGACTATGGGAGCGTAGTGCCCCTTGCAGCTGGTGTGAACGTCGGCAGCCTCATTAGCGTATTGCCGTTGTCGACGGGAATCACCTGCCCGGTCATCGACTTGGAAAGGTCGCTGGCCAGCAGCACCGCTACGTCTGCGCAATCGTCGACTGTTACCCAGCGGCCGAGCGGTGATTCCTCGATGAAACCCTTTGCTATTGGTGATTCGTCATCAAGGGCGACACGCGCTTCGTCGATCTGTGTACCGCCACCGCCATAGGCATTCATGGCCGTTGGCACGAAGGTCGGCGCCAGAGCATTCACGCGCACCTGGTCAGGGCCGTACTCACGGGCAGCGATCTTTGTAACGAAGTTAATGCCGGCCTTCGCCCCCGAGTAGGGAGTGAGTCCCGTTGGTATCATGATCGCGGTGGCGGACGTAATATTGATCAGCGAGCCGCCGCCAGATGCCGCGATGGCATTGCCAAAATGACGCATGAAGTAGATAGCGCCGAAGTAATCGACTTCCACAATCGGCCTGAGGACCTCGGGAGTGATGTCTTTAATGAGGCAGTTCGCGACGATGCCGGATGAATTAACGGCCACATCCACGCTGCCCATTCGTTCCATGGCGGTCTCGGCAAGCTTGGCAACGTCGTCGAAGTCTGTGATATCGCACCTGGTTACGCTGGCGCCAGTCTGGCCCGCCAGCTTTTCGAGGTTCTCCATGCGGCGAGCAGCAATAACCTGGTTGGCGCCTTCTTCCGCAAACTTTTCGACGATTGCCCAGCCGATCCCACTGGACGCTCCCAGGACTACGATGTTCTTGCCTTCAAGAATCCCCATGGTGCGCTGATTATCTCCAGTCATCAGTTAGTTTTTTGGTGCGCGCGGAATCTAACAGACGGAGGTTAGGGTGTCCACGCGGCACCGCGTCGACACTCCGACTTCGTGCCTGCTGCGGCGGCCCGGCGACCTCGTCGCACGGCAATCTGGGCGGGCGCCAGGACGCCTCATCTGCATGGTCGCGGACCCTGAATCGGGACGGCTGCTGTGGCGACCCGCCCTGCGAGGCCTCGCAGGGCCTGCTACCCCACCTTCACCGTCCCCGTATTCCCATCGACGGTGACCATGGTGCCTTGCTTGATCTTCTCCGTCGCCTGAGGGACAGCTACCACTGCCGGGATACCAAACTCCCGTGCCACGGTGGAGGCGTGAGAGAGCATTCCTCCTCGCTCCACCACGACACCTGCCGCCGGCCAGAAGAGCGGAGTCCACGGAGCATCTGTATACGGCGCCACCAGGATCTCCCCGGGTTCGATGTGGGCCGCATCGCCAGCCTCGGCGTTCATGATTATCCGAGCCTTGCCCTTTGCAACGCCGGGACTCACGCCCATCCCATGGAGCGTCACTGACCTCTTTGTGCGCGCATGCTTTACACGCTCGAGTTCGATTGGAAGGCTGAATGTGACCGGAATGCCGTACTCGTGCAGCGCTTCGTACTCCGCTTTGCGGGAAGTAATACGGCCTTTCGCTGCCCGGGAGCCAAGGTCGCCGGCTACCGCCTCACGAACCTCGTCTAACCTGAGGAAGAAGATGTCATCGCGCTCCGCGATCAGACCGCGCTCAGCAAATCGCGTCCCGAGCTCGAGCAGCGGTGGGCGGAAGGCGCGACAGGTCTCGGCCCAATTCGCCTTCGTCAGCTCTCGAGCTTTGACCAACACCTGAGAATCCTTAAGGAGCTTGCGAAACTCAGCCCGTCGGCGCCTCGGAAGCTGGGTAATGATCTTTTTTTCGAGTTTCTCCCGCGCCATCGCCGCTCGCTCTTCACGCTTTGAGGGATCCTTTCTGGCAGGCAGGTCAACATCGGCCTTAAGAGCGCCCAATACGAACGATGGGTCCTCCCGCCAGTCGGGCACGGAAGGATCGGTCTCCTTCTGCCCCCGGAAGCCCCATTCGTCGATGAATTTGCCGTAGGCGGCAGCAAACTCCTCCCATTGCTTGGTGGGGGGATCTGACAGTTTCGCGGCGAGCGTGGAAACGTCGTCCGCCCGGAAGTCTGCAGCGACTGTCCGGAGTCTCCGGGCAAGCCGCGAGAGCTTCCAGATTTCTCTGATCGGCTCGGCGCTCAGAACGCCCTGAAGGGCGCTGGTGAGCGTTGTAGTCCACTCCTCCGGATGACCCGGTAGTTCCTTATCGAGAAACCCTCCCAGCTGAGCCACGTACTCTCCTCCGCCAATCGAACTCTGTGAATGACGAATGAAAATCCGGGCCGTGAGGTCGACGTTCTTGTCGACCCGCCCGAGGAGTTGCGCCTCGCTATCGCGGGAGAGATTGCGGCGCAGCATCGCTCTGCGAGCCCTGGCAGCGACCACCCGTTCTTTGTCCGCCCGCTCGACCGACCTTTCCCAAGTTCGCTCGACCACGCGCCGTGTGCGGCGGGCCCGCTCAACATTGTCCGCTACGCCGGATTTCGTAGCCTCCTCGTCGCCCCGGACAAACTGCGTCAGCCAGTCGGACTCCTGATCTGGTGAATAGACGGCAGCGTAGGCACCGAGCCAGGCGATGTTCACAGCCCAGCGGCCGCCGAAAAACCCGAACACGTTTCCGCGGGGAAGCTCCGCCAGATCTACCAGATCATGGGCGTTGGCGATGTCGAGGAGGCCCTTCGCGTAGAGGTACATAAACGCGGCACTGATGTCACAGGGGAGGGGCCTGCTGATGCCGGGAAGCACCTCCTCGACATTCCCGGTCCCCCAAATGTTGTAAGACGGATGGGCGAGCGTGTCCCAGCTTGTCCCTCCTCGGGCCGGCCGGGTCGTCTTTACTTCAGTTCCTGGCTTCTTCCTGGCTGGGCTCATTAAACGGCTCCCCTATCGAATGATTGGCTCAAACAGCTCCTGGCGACAGACCGTTCGTCAGGCTGCTGACCACCGCATGCGGAACGATAGCCAACGCATCCACCACTGCGCAAACCGCCCACGCAGCGAGCCATACCACTGCTCTAGAATGCGGAACACCTCATAACAAAGGCAGGCCAATGACGGACGCGACACAAACCCTTCAAGACAGACTGGAGATCAGCGATCTACTGGTCCGCTACGCGACCTCCGTCGACAACCGCGAGTTCGATCGGCTGCGGTCGTGTTTCACCGGCGATGCCGTCGCTTCCGGATTTGGCACAGATATGCCGACCAGCAACCAGGACGAGATCCTCGAATTCATATCTACGGCGCTCAAGAGGTTCGGAACAACGCAGCACCTGATGGGGAATCAAACGATTCAGTCGATCGAGGGCGACCGGGCACTTGTGACTACGGACGTCCAGGCCACTCACTTTCTCGCAAACGACAACAGTAAGGTGCTCACCCTCTGGGCCACCTACCACGACGAGATGGTGCGAGAGAACGGCGAGTGGAAGATTCGCAATCATCGGCTTCAGCCACGGGGAACTCAGACAACCGGCTAGGGCGCCGGGACTCTCGGGCCTCAAAAGACCGCTTGCCATTCGTTGACAGCCACCAAGAGGGCCCGGTAGAACCAGCTCACCCGGCCCCCGAAGACAACTTCCGGGAACCGGGGCGGGGCCGGAGTGGACGGCCCCACTAATCCCCCAAGGACGGCCTGAGATGACTTCCGGCGAGAACGCGCTCCCCAACCTCTTCCAGCCAATCCAAGTCGGAACGATGGCGCTGCGCAACCGCATCCACGTCCCCACTCACGGGGCCGGGGTGGGGAACCTTATCGGCTCAGAACAGGACGCCGAGAGATATATTCAGTACTACGGTGGTAGAGCGCTCGGCGGTGCAGCCTGGGTGGGGGGCGGCAACGCCTTCGTTCTCAACAACGTCGCCCCCGGCTTCGAGCCAACCGGAGTGGGCGCAACCACCTTCAGCAACTTCCGTCACCCCCTCTTCAAAGAGCGCTACAGTCGCTACATGGAGCATCTGCACGAGAACGGCGCCGTCGGCACGGTTCAGATGATCATGATGGGAGGAATGCCACACGCTCCCTCGCAAATGCAGAGCAAATTCGTCCAGAGCGACATGCCCCACGAGATGGAAGTCGAGGAGATTAAGTGGTTCGTCGAAGAGTACGGCTACTCCGCTGGCCAGGCTCTCGAGGCTGAGATCGATGGTCTGGAGATTCACGCTAACCACGATGACCTCGTGCAGTGGTTTCTCTCGCCGCTGACAAATAACCGGGAAGACGACTACGGCGGCTCCGTCGAAAATCGCGTGCGCTTCCTCGCCGAGATACTCGCCTCCATGCGCCAAGAGGTCGACAAGAGACTCACGATAGGTGTCCGCTTGGTGATCGATGAGATGCTGCCGGGCGGCTACCAGTCTGAG